>JAAYND010000205.1 GCA_012521035.1 Methanomicrobiales archaeon | reverse complement strand
GGAGTGCGATTGTCTTGAACCGTTTTAAACTTACTTTTTTCTGTGCAACGCCCATTGTTATCGAGAATATTTGTTTTTTCACTGATTCCGAATTGAACGCATATACGAAAAACGATGCATCCTGTATTTCATCGAAAAGGTTCAGCTTGATGCAATCGGCAGTGATTATTCCTGTTGGAGAGCCAATAGGATATAGAGTAGCATCACCAGGTGGATCTCCCATTTTGGTAATTAAAATGTCTCCCCCACTCACCCAATGAGGCCGTAGCTCGGAGGCTTTCGTTTCAGAAACATACTTCGTATTTTCATCTTTAAAAATTCCAGATCGGATGTTCCTAACAAAGATTAAAGGCACTCCCTCATCGCGATAGTCAGATACTTTTAGATTGCTTCCAAATGGACCAATTGCTAAAGCATAGGGGTCATTGCAATTCTTAATTTCATCAGGGGACGCCCACACCCAACTACGAGGCAATTCATCAGATGGAGTATCCGCTGGGCGAACTGAGGGATGGTAGTCATTCTTCCACTCTCCCCCCCTTGGAAGTTTACCCTTTGTCTGGAACTTTCGTAATTGTTCACCCTCCCAAATTTGCCTACAATTTTCTGCGTTTCGGTTAAGGATGTTACTTGCACTCTCGACACTCGGATGTTCTGCCCTCCAATCCTCCGTCAGCCTCCCATCACACGCGGCGGCGAGCACCGACTGCCGGAACTGCTTGACGATGCCCGGCACACGATCGAGGCGGGCGTTCGCGGCATCCAAGCGTGTAAACAGCGCCTCGATGGCGGCGACAATGCGGTGTTGTTCGGCGAGGGGAGGGAGAGGCAGTTCAATACTCTCCAAATGACTTTTATTTATTGCTTTGAAGGTTGTACCGGTTCCCCACAACCCTATCTCGGGTTCCTTATATCTTAAACTAAACAAAATGTAATTCGTAGGTATTTCCGCTAAAGGAGCAAGTCCCGCCAAACCTCTCCCTATTGCACAGACTCGATCAGCTACATTCGTCGGTCCAACCGGGGCACGGACAGAAATTAAGATATCGCCAGGGTTCACGATCTTTTTTGGTTCGGTGCAGTAAACCCGTACAGCAGGATGATAGTCCGTAAAATCAGCCTTCCCTTGAAAAAAAGGAAGGCCTACTCCCTCTTCGTTGTAAGATTTACCCGGCGGAGATTGCCCCATGCAAATATCAACAACCTGAGGTAATGTCACCCGCTCCCACCCTTCCGGCACCTCACTCCCCGGCGGCATACCCGTTCCCCATCATATCGAGGATCGCCTGCAGTTCCTCCACCGCCGCCTCCAGTTCATCGATCGCCTCCGCGGCCAGCTCATCGGGTTCCGGCAGATCCTCATCGCTCTCAAGCGACTCATCCCGGAGCCACCGTAGCGAATCGACCTTGTAATCCCGCTTTGCAAGCTCCGTAACATGAAACGATCGCCAGCGGTCCCCGGCCGAATCTTCAGGCCGGCGCTGCGCCCTCCCATTTGGATCCGGGCCGTAACAGCGCTCAAACTCCGCAAAATGCTCCGCCGTGAGGGGGCGGTCCTTCTTCGTGATCTTCGGCACATTCGTCCGTGCATCGTATATCCAGGTATTATCGGTCGGCATGCCCTTCGTGAAGAAGATCACGTTCGTCTTCGTCCCCGGTGAGTAAGGGGTGAACGTCCCGTCCGGCAGCCGGAGGATCGTGTGGAGATCGTAGTCCTCGCAGAGCACCTTGAAGATCTCCCCCGCCTGATCCGCGAAGAGGACATTATCCGGCACCACGACCGCCGCCCGGCCGCCAGGCTTTAAGATCGTCATCACGTGCTGGATGAAGTTGAGCTGCTTGTTGCTCGTCTCGACCACAAAGTCCTCCCGGTTCGGAGCCTGGTTTGAGCCTTTCGTCCCAAAAGGCGGATTGGTCAGAACCACATCGAACCGCCGGGAATCGGGCACTTCGTAGATCGAGTCACCCGACCGGATATCCGGCTCAATGCCGTGCAGGTAGAGGTTCATCAGCGCAAGCCTCCGCGGCCGCTGCACAAGCTCCTGCCCGAAGTAAGTGCCTTTCCTGATGCGGGGCATAAGATCCCGGTCCAGCGCCCCGCCGGCAGTCTCCGCCTTCAGCCACTCGTAGGCAGAGACCAGAAACCCGCCCGTCCCGCAGGCGGGATCGATGATCGTAAATTCGCGGCTCCGGCGGGGGTCGGGCTTCATACACCGCACGATCGACTGGATGAGGATACGCGGAGTGAAGTACTGCCCGGCACCCTTCTTCCCCTCGCTCGCAGCCTTCTCAAGCAACCCCTCAAACGCGGCCGCCTTCACATCGACATCAAGCCCGGTCCACTCCGTCCCGTCGATCGCACTGATCAGCTTCTTGAGGCTCACAGGGTTATGGAAACGAGAGAGGGCGCCAGCAAATATCTCGCCGAGAAGCCCATCAGCCCTCCCGAGCCGGCGGAGGAGATCGGTGTAATGCTCTGTGAGATCGGTCCCGGACTGCTCTTTTAGCATCGCCCAATCGCAGCCCTCCGGGAGCTCAACACCACGCTCATCGGCCATCTTGAGGAAGAGAAGGTAGGTGATCTGCTCGATATAGTCGCCGTAATCGATCCCTTCATGCCTCAACGTATGGCAAAATCCCCAGAGTTTCTGTACGACGTCACTCATGCCGCAATAGCCTCATTCAATTCTTGAAGAAGTCCTGAGAGCCGGTTATCAAAAACGCGGTTCGCCCGTCCCCAACCGCCCCGATCGGCAAATATGGGGATGACCTCAAAGTCCTCCTCATCTATTGAGAGGTTCTGGATTAAATGAGCACGGATCTTCTCAAGCCATGCAGACTGCTCATCCGTGAAGACCTTTCCATCGACGATCGCCGCAAACGCCCGATCCACCCGTTCCTCCGCGGTAAGCAGCTCCTCATCCTCACGGGCGGCGTGCTTCACCATCGATATGATATCGACGAGCGCCTTGTGGTAGTGCACCTGGTGTGCCCGCTGCAGGTTCTCGATAGTGAACCTCTGCGGGGTCGCCGTGAGTTTCTGCTTCAGCTCGGCGAGCGCATCCGTACTCCACTCCCGTGGGCGGTCAAGGAGGATCTCTATAGCCTCGATCTCTTCGGGGTTCTCCCGGACAAACCGGGCAAAGAGGGTGAGATAGTCCGCCGGCCTGTACTCCTGGCCGGCCGAGTCACGCACCACCCAGGTCGACGCCACCTCATCCTGCGTGTGGTAATCGACGATGAACGTCCGGGGGGGTCGGGGATAGTTCACCAGGAGGTTCTGGAAGTCAGGATCCCGGAGGATCTCCATCGTCCCGGTGAAGTCCTCCCCCAGTCGCCGCTGGAGGGATACGGCAAACTGCCTCAGGTCTCCCTTATCGACGAACTTCTGGAAGAGATCCCGCGCCTCGCCTGACATCTCCTTATCGATCCGGTTCAGGCGCTTGACGAGCACGCGGATGTTGTAGGCACGGTCCCGGTTATCCCGGATATCATCGATGATCTCCGCGATCGGTTTTGTCCCCCGGTGCGGCGGTTCAGCCGTGATACCGGTGGCCTTCCGGAAGTAGTCGATCAACGTCCCGCCGAAGCAGTCAAAGACAGTAAAGTGCGACTTATCCGGGTGATGCTCGCCCTTGCGCGTGCCTCTCCCCATCATCTGCTCAAAGAGGATACGGGACTTCACCGGCCGGAGGAAGACAATGTACTCAAGATCCGGTATATCCACGCCGGTCGAGAGGAGATCGACGCTGACGACGATCCCCGGCAGTTTGCGGTTCCGAAACTCGCGGATCCTCTGCAGAGGACGATCAACCTTCCCGGTGATCTTCTGAACGAAGGCGTCCCCCCTCCCGAAGACCTCACAGGCAGTATCGACCAGCTGATCCGCGTGAGATGTGTGCGGCAGATCCTGGACGGCGAAGATCAGGGTCTTCGGGAAGCGGCCATATCTTGCCTCGTGCTCATCAGCATACCGCTTGATCTCCTCCAGGATCCTCCGGTTGGAGTCAATAGACGTGATGCTCCGCTCGATCTGCTCTGAAGGGTACTCGCGCTCGTCCTCCAGGATATCGAGCGTCTTCTGCCCGGTCTCGGGGTCAACGAGATCGACGGCCTCACCCTCCCTGAGAAAGATCCCCTGCATCCTGACGCTGGACTCGATGGCGACGATGTCGTAGTCGACCAGGTAGCCTTCCCGGACCGCCCGTTCGTAGGGATACTCATACACCTTGTGCTTGAAGTAGGCCATCGTGTGTGATGCCGGCGTCGCGGTGAGCCCGATCGTTATGGCATCAAAGTGATTGAGCGTGCTCCGCCAGAGCGATATCTCCTGCGCAGTATACCCCCGGTGGCACTCATCTGCGACGATGAGATCGAAGGCGTGGATCGGGATATCCATCCTCCCGGCATCCTCCTCCATCTCCTCGGTGCAGGAGAAGGATGCATCCCTCCCGAAGAGGTTGATCGCCATCCGCTGGATGGTTGAGACGTACACAAAGGCGTGACCGGGTTCTGGATCGGTGAGGTAGGCGTTCGGCAATACCGCGATATCGAAGGGGGCGTCGTCCAGGTCGCCGCGCTGGAATTGCTGGCTGTAGACCTCGTATGTCGTATCGAACTTCAACCCCTGTTCGGTATCAAACGAGGCAAATGCGCGCACCGCCTGCGCCGCGAGAGCCCGCCGATCGACGAGGAAGAGAACACGCTTTGCCGCACCAGCCTTCATCAGGCGATAGATGAGGTTGACCGTCATGAACGTCTTGCCGGTCCCGGTCGCCATCGCGACCAGCATCGCCCGGTGGCGCTCTCTGATCGCATTCCCGATGGCATCACAGGCTTCACGCTGGTAGGGGCGCATCCGGGGGTTATCCGGGACCGAGAAGAACCGGGCATATGCGCGGTCGCTATCCGCCTGCAGGCGCTCCAGAAGGGCATCGGGGGAATGAAACGCCGCAATCTCCCGTGAGCGGTTCAGGGGGTGCCGGAGATCGCGGTACCAGATCACCTCGCCGTTGGTCGCGTAGAGGAACGGGACGAGGAGACCATCGAAGTTGTATGGGCTATCAGATACTCCGCGTGCATACCGCTCGGCCTGCGCGAGAACCCCCTGGGGCGCAAGCGAGACCCTCTTTGCCTCGATTATGCCCAGAATTACTCCATCGATGCAGAGAGCATAATCAGCAGGACCGTTTGCAGTCGGGTACTCCTCAACGGCACACCGATCGTATCCACTGAGTGGACTATCCGCTCTGTAGGGAACGACATCCCAGCCGGCTGCCCGTAATTTCGGGTCGACCCTCGATTTACGGGTCAGGTATTCACTGTCATTCATCGGTGAGGCGCCCGGAGGGCGATAATTCAATGAAATACCAATCCGTTTGATCTTGGAGTCAGGTTTGTCGATAGATTAACTTTGTGATATTATTCAGACAATAGGGCTCAACGGCTCCATCGATCAGTGGGATGATGAACTCGCTCAGATGAACGCTGGCAAACCTGACCAGCCTTTTCAATATCCTGAGCGCTTTTTTGTGTGGCTGGCTCAAATCTACACCTTCCTGCACAGGCCCCTACCGCCAGATGGAGGGTTTTGTCCGGAAACCTGCAACATTCATCCCGGGTCTTCAGGCGGCGGATTATACCACCCTTTTCCGCCGGATCAAATCCCTGGATCTTTCGCTCGAAGTAACATCAGAGAATAGGTGGAGGGTCGAGGGGTGGCCGTGGCGGATCGACTTCTCCCGCTTTGAAGCCGCGTTGATCTCATCAAGCGGCAGCGCAACCTCGATCAGTTTCTTCGGCCTCTTCACCGGGGCGGTCATGCTCTGCCCCCGGCCCCGCGTTCACTGTTCATATCCTCACCATGTTATTGTTTATTTATTGTTCACTTATTGTTCATTTATTGTTCATCACGTATTCAATGCGCATTTATCACGCATTGAATGCGCATTCATCGCTCATTCATCGTTCATTTATTGTTCATCATGCATTCACCACGCATTCAATGCGCATTCATCGTTCATCCAGCCACACCCGGTAAGAGGGTTTACCCGGTTTTCGGCCCAGATCTCTCTATTTCACCGGGAGAATCTGGAAATATTCACAGACTATGGTAATTTTCCTCGCAGGACATACCGTGTCTTCTTCTTCGACGGACCCACCTGCTCGAGGATACCAAGGTCAACCAGGGCCTTGAGATCCCTGAACGCCGTCGTTGTCGAGATGCCGGTGAGTGATTGGTAGGCACTGCGCGTGATGCTCCCCTCGGCCTTGATCCGCTCCATCGCAAGGATCTGCCGTTCATTCAATCCCATCTTCTGAAGAGAATTCTCACTCAGTGCATTCATCCGCATCGTCAGGGTGAACCCGAGTGGGGTGCTGGAGAGCGAGGGCGCCGGCATGCCAGCTTCGCGAAGATCCGCAAAGATCCGCTCAATTCCTGAACCATAGCGCTCAATAAGCCCGGCACGGTAGAAGATATCGGCGATCTTTGGGTTGCGATGATAGGTGTAATGCTCCTCTACGATCATCTCAACGGTGATACCCTCAGGGAGATGCCCCGGATTGCGGAAGAGGATGTGGTCATCGAAGATCCTGACCTGCGTCTGGATCGTGTTGTTGAAGTAGTCGCGGTGGATAAGGGCGTTGAGAAGCGCCTCCCGGATCGTCGGAAGCGGATAGTCCCAGATCTCCCTCCTCTGGAAGGACTCCCGCATCGCCTCCTCCGATATATCATACCTGACACCGAGATATTGCTTTATGATCCGCTCTCCTTCCTCAAACTGCTGGAAGAGGTTTCCTCGAACCTCGTGGTCGCCGATGATAATATCTGCTCGCTTGAATCGCCCGATCCGGAGGATAGAGTTTGGGAAGTAGTACTGAGGATCTTTGCCGAAGAGCGCTATAGCGCCGTTACTGATTCCACCGTTCCGGGCAAGTCCAAGGCGGGAGAGGATGGTCTCGATTGACTCAGCCGGGTCAACAGAAACGAGCCGGCCGGCCGCATTTGCCCGCGTAAGGAAGCGCTTCACCGTCTCCTCATCGATCTCGTCGAACGAGTACGGCCCGGTGACGTTGTCCCACTCGATACTCCGCTGGAAATACTCCCTGAGCTCATCGGGGAGCATCTCGCGGGTTGTATCCCCGACGCGGGTATAGTACCGTCCGTCAGAGGCGACAGGAACGCGGCTTTGCTCGACAGCAATGGTGACGATGGATCTCCCATCGATCTCATGGATCTCGATGATAGGGTGGATACCAAGCCTGGTGGCTATGCTGTCCGTGAGCTTCTTGATGGCATTATTCCCAAGATCAAGCCCGACGACAGCGTGATCGCGGTCCCGGATGCCGACAACGGCGACACCGCCGGCGGTGTTGGCGAATGCGGATAGGAGCCGGTAAAGGCTCGTGCTCACCGCTTCTTTGAAGTCGATCCGCCGCCCTTCAAAGCGGGTGAGGAGGGAGGAGAGCTCATCCGCGTACATCACCAGTTCACCCCCGGCTGCTCAATGCAGAACGCTGTCTGATTCTCTTTGCTTATCGTACCTTCCATCTATCGTTCACCTGCTGTTCATTTATTCACCATTTATTCACCATTTCTTAACCACGCCTATCCCCAATCGCCCATATATCCGCCATATCCCCCATTCACCGCTAATTCATTCACCATTTATTCACCACCATCCATCCACAGATCACACACGCTCCGCCCGACTGAGAAGCGCATCAAGATCATAGTTCACGCCGGCCACCGCCCAGCCCGGTTCACGGTCAAACGGCTCCCTGATGTAGAACGGTCCCTCGTACTCCTCACCATCCACCAGCACAACAGCCAGGATGAACTTATCAGCCTGGTTAAGCCCATAGAGGATCTCGTTATGCGAGACCGTGATCGTCGTCTGCCCCTTCGCCCGGCCTCCGCGAGCGAGAGAGAAGCCTCGCTTGAGCGAAAGAGCATCTGTTCTTTCACCCGGCCGTCGGCGGTCCTGTAATAGACTGTCAGGGCGCTGTCACCGACAGGCTCGGTCGTCACGATACGCACGACCTCTCCGGGCTCGATACCGTTTATGGCCGCATCTTTCTTGATATCTTCCAGTCGCAACATGGATCGGTCTCACCGGTTGGATCCCCTGCGGGCCGGGGGGAGACCCTCGCCACCCCGGGTGATGCACAGGAGGATGGATCTCATCTATCTGCACATAGGGGTTCCTATTACCTAAAGTATCCTCTGGGTCCGCGTCGGGATTAACTATTCGATCCTCCGGGGCCGATCCAGCGATGTGGTGATATCCTCTGGTTCTGGCAAGTGCAGGGCGGCCGGCCCCTGTTCGCGGCATCAACTGCCGGCAAATGCTCTTCGCGGAGCTGATGAAACCATCCGCGTGATGATGGTCTTTGAGTATAGAGAAGCGAGAGATATTCCGATCTTTGAGTCTCCGGGAGCGTATCTGCTCAAGGATCCTGCACAATTGAAGTTTTATTCCTGATCTCCGGCCATCTTATAGACCTCCCCCTCACTTCCGAGTGGAGCAGCCTCCTTTACCATCCGGTCAAAGTCGCTCTCAAAAAGCCTGTCCTGAACAACCCGGTATTTTTCAAACTCACCCTCTGCGAATTTTTTTGCCATCTCTTTTGTGACCTTCCCGCTATCCCCGAGCAGTTCGCGGTCGTCGAATTCAAGGAACCGGTCAAGGCGTTTTGCCCAATCTTCCATGGTCATCGGGATCTTTCTTCTGGCACGCTCTTCAGCAAGGTCAAGCCAGGCGTTGACGATTCTTCCGAGTGATTCAAGTTCGGTTGCGTTCAGGTAGTTCTTTGCAACCACTACGTCGGTTTTGAGTATTTTCCCGTCAGGAGCTTTCTCCCAGGTGGTGAGACCCATGTGCTCTTTTTTGCTATCGGCGCGTGTCATTATCAGCTCGGCCGCAGTATGCCCGTGTATCGCGAAATGCAATTTGTTCTGGACTTTTGCGAAAAATTCGCGAGTTGTCGGCGCATCCTTGTTGTAGTCGAGGCTCGTGGCGTATATGTCGGTGATCTTCTGGTAAAATCGCCTCTCGCTCAGGCGTATCTCCCGGATCTCCGCAAGCAAGCGCTCAAAGTAGTCTTCTCCAAGGAACGTACCGTTCTCCATCCGCTTTTTGTCGATTACGTACCCCTTAATGGCAAACTCTTTCAGCACCTGAGTCGCCCATTGGCGGAATTGGGTGGCCCTCAGGGAATTGACGCGGTATCCAACCGAGATTATGACATCGAGGTTGTAGTAGTCAAGGGTCCGTGAGACTTCCCGATAACCCTCAGTTTGAACTATTAGGAATTTCCTAATAGTTGCCTCGCGGGTCAACTCGCCGCTCTCATAGATATTTCTCAGGTGCTCATTTATTGTGGGAACGGTCACATCGAAGAGCGCTGCCATCATCTTCTGGCTTAACCAGATGGTCTCATCCTCATACCTGACCTCGATTGAGTCTTCGCCGGCGGTTGATGTAAATACCAGAAATTCGACCGTACTGTTTCGTATCAGTTTTTTTCCATCTCTGCTCATAGTTCCACCTTATATCTGTGGTCTTGTGGACTCCCTCCGGGCGCCGCGCTCTCTCTTCTATACCGCTCAAGTCTTCTATGGGGGTCCATATCGCCTCCATGGCCCCGGACCACCCGTATATTTATATCTGGTGCTATTCGCCTTGAAGAACCCCTCGATATTGAGCCTGCCAGGGTTGCTCCTGAAGCGGGTGCCGGCCCTGATCCCGTAGATCCGACCAATCGTGCTTCCCCGGATATCTGTCATTTCACCTGCGCGAGTACTCCATGTGCTCTCTCGGTCGTCATGACCTTTGCAACCCTGACGACGCGCTCCCCCTGCTCGACGGTATAAAACGCGGTGAAGGATCTGCTGATGGAGGCGGTAGACTGCAGGGGGGTGGGGATACTCAAATCTCTCCCTGTTCCCCCCGGGATATGGATCCTCCGCGAGCCCCTGGACCTTCTCGACGGCAATACGCCGGGTCTTCCGGGGAAGTTTCTTCAAGAACTGCCGTGCCCTCTTCTCGATCAGGATAGTAAACCACGTTCTCGCCAGCGCCTCAATCATCCTGCAGGATATCGTCCGGGTCGAAGGCTACGAACTCACCCTCCTCCTCAAGCTCGACGGCCATCTTCCAGTCGCGGTAGTCCCGCTTGCGCCGGATCATCCTGGTGATCAGTTCGTCAAAACTCTCCCCGGCCTCTTTGAGGTCATGGAGATCCCGCCAGGTGGGTTCTTTCACGGCGATGCGCTTGATCTGGCTGCCAGGGTTCTGTGTGGCAGAAGACATACACCTCTGTGGGTCGTTGCGTCCCACTCCCGCACCAGCCGGACGGAACACCCCTCGCAGATCCCCGCCTGCGCCTTCTTTGAGCGGTAGACCGCCTTCCCCTTCCCGCAGATATCACACCGGCCGGGGCCCACCCGCACCCGCTCAAACGATCGTAATCGAGCACCCCGGCAGCGACTCTTACACCACAGACCCCTGTTTTACACTACTTTGCACCGCTTTGCACCAGGTATTGTAAATGGACAGCCGGCTTAACTGGCCTTGATCGGCGGTTCCGGCCCGTAATGGCTGTATCAGAGATCGTTTGCACTATTTCGGTTTTCACACACAGAGAGAGGCTCGCTCACCCCCGAGCCGGTGCCGTTGACTACGTGGGTATTCTGGTGTAAATGAGTACTTAGAGAGAGATACTTCTCTCTATATGTACAGCTATTGGTAGAACCGGCGCCGATCCGGGCAGTTTTATATTTGCACCAGGTGGTGTAAAGATGTACGAAACCTGTTGCAAAAGTGCAAACGTCAGGACCGCCGCCCTGGCCCTGGTCCCCACTCTCATCCTCGCCCTGATCAGAGATGCATCGGGCAGGTATGGCGGGTGATCGAGCGAGAGGTAGCGGCGACGTTCATCGCCGGCCGTGAGTACCTGCTGGCCACGATCGCGAGAGGTGTTTGAGAAGTTAGTGGCGAAGAGAAGTTAGTGGAAGAAACGGGCGCTTAAATCCTTAAGTCCGAAGTATGCTTCTAAACTGGTACCATTCATCAATGAGACATACCCCGGCAGCTTCCAGAGTGGATCGGATTCTGGTTGATACTGGAGTCGGATATAGCAATATATTAACTTTTGGGTACCCAAAAATGGCCTGTACAGGATCTCCAATATTCTGCGGTGTAATGAGCAACCCTCAGAGGAAATCGCCCGAACAGGG
>JAAYND010000204.1 GCA_012521035.1 Methanomicrobiales archaeon | reverse complement strand
TGGTGATCAACCTCACCGTAGCGTTCATCGTCGGCATGATCCTCGCCTACGCCAGGAAGTACTGGAAAGAGAAGCAGGGGAGCGGGCCGGCATCACCGTCCTGAGTTGCTGCCGCAGGGTTCAATAGTCCGCCGGGAGAGATGGGGTGAGGATTAACTCATGGACGCTGTCACCCTGCTCGGTCTCGTCGCCGGAACACTCACGACGTTCTCGTTTGCGCCGCAGGTAGCAAAGGCGTGGCGTACACGGTCGACCACCGATCTCTCGCTTGCAACCCTCATCATCCTCCTCACCGGCATCCTGCTCTGGCTCGTCTACGGCGTGATGAAAGAGGATCTCGCCATCATCGCGGCAAACGGCGCCACTGCTGCTCTTATCGCCCTCATCCTCTCGGTGAAGGCGAGGCATGGGTAGAGACCCGATCACTCCCGGATAACATGGATCGCCGCTGCTTCGATGGAGAGAGTTACCGGGATCCCGGGAGCGAGGCACAGGTCACGGGCCGCCCGCCGGGTCATCGCCGCGATAAGCTCCACTCCGCAGTCCACCCTCACCTCAGCGATGGGTCCGTTCTCCACGACGCGGACGACCACCCCGGCTACAGAGTTCCCGAGATCGCCAGGAGTTCCGGGGGCGATATCATCAGACCGTATGCAGAGGGTGACTGCCTCGCCTGCCGGCGCATCCGTCACCGCCTCAAGAACCAGTCCGCCGATATCCACCACCGCATGCCCGCCCGCGCGTTTCACCACAACCCCATCCAGTATGTTCTCTATCCCGACGAACGAGGCGACCTCCCGGCTCCGGGGGGCGTTCAGCACAACCCCGGCATCTCCTTCTTCCATGAGGCATCCATCGATGATCACCGCCATCCGGGTGGCAAGGAGGCGCACCTCCCGGCGGGAATGGGTCACCTGCACGATGGTGAGACCATCCTCCCGGTTGAGCCGTTGCAGGTCGTGGATGAACCTCTCCTGCGTGACGGGATCGAGGGCGGAGAGCGGTTCGTCGAGGAGGAGTATGTCAGGTTTTACGGCGACGGCCCGGGCGAGGGCAACCCGCTGTTTCTCGCCGCCCGAGAGGGTTCCCGGGTAGCGGTTCGCGAGGTGGGCTATACCGAACTCATCCAGGAGGCCGGCGACCTCGCGCCGTGCATCAGACCCCCCCATCCCCTGCACCCGGAGGCCGTAGCCGATATTATCGATGACGCTCATGTGGGGGAAGAGTGAGAAGTCCTGGTAGACGAGGCCAACCCCTCGCTTCTCCGGAGGAAGGGAGGTGACCTCCTCACCCCTGAGGAGGATCCTGCCCTGGTCCGGCCGGTGGAGGCCAGCGATCGCCTCAAGGATCACGGTCTTTCCCGCGCCCGATGGCCCGACGATGAAGTAGTAGTCTCCCCGGTTGATCGTCAGGCTGACGTCGTCGAGCAGGAACGAACCGAGCGTGAGCGAGACATGATCAAGCTCGATCATCGTACCTCCCTAAGTACCGGGTCAGTCGCCGGAGGATGTAGAAGACACCGAGACTGACCACGATGACCACAAACGCTATGCTCCGGCTGGTGCGGATCCCCTCTGTTGCAAACGAGTAGTAGATCAGAGTCGATATGATGAACGGGTAGTAGGCGATCATGATGACGGCGGCAAACTCCCCGATCGCCCTCCCCCAGGCGAATATGGCCCCGTTGAACATGTGCCGGAGGCTTAAGGGGAGCGTGACCGTGCGGAATGTGGTGAAGGTGCCGGCACCGAGCGTGCGGGCGACGTTCTCCAGGTGTATGGGCACCTTCTCAAATCCCTCCCGCATGGTGTTGATGAAGAACGGGGAGGCGACGAAGAGCATGGCGACCACCGTGCCCGGGTAGGCATCCTCAAACGCAAGCCCGATCTCTGAGAGCGGTGCTCCGAGCCATCCACGGCGCATGAAGAGGAGATAGACCAGAAGGCCAGCCACGGTATGGGGCAGGATGAGCGGGACATCGACGATGCTCTCCACGAGACCCTTGAGGCGGGATGGGCGGGAACGGGCGAGGACATAGGCGAGTGGGGTTCCAAAGAGAACCAGGATGAGGACAGCGTTTGCCCCTGCACCGAACGTGAGGAGGATAGAGCCGATCACCTCTGAGGATGCTGCTATCTCAAGGAGGTGGACGGGATCAGCGAGCTCGGTCAGCGCGATGTTTGCAAGCGCAAGCACCGTTATACCGACGATCGCCGCACCCATGATGCAGAACCAGAGCATACACCGGTCCGTGTACCACAACCGACGCCACTGTCCCTTATCGCTGGAGGGCCCCCCGGCCTTTATATCCATACGCTCAAGGATATACGTTGAGCCGAACCCTGAATAACTGTTTCGTAAAAAACTGAAGAATATCTCAGGATTTCATCGCAATAGAGGGCTCAAGCCCGCGAGGGACGTTCCCGTAACCACCCGCAGGCACGATCGGGGATTGGCCGGCGCGCTCAAAGATATCGTGGCCGGTATCACCGATCAGCATCTCCACGAACGCAAGCCCGATATCAGGGTGCTCTGCATTCTTCGGGACGGTCACGCCGTAGACGATCGGTGCGCCCGCGTGGAGCGTGGTCTCGTCGTCCTTTGTCGCCTCGACCTGAACGGCCGCGTACTCCTCTGCGAACTCCATCGATGATAGGTCGATCTCCTCAGGAAGTTCGATGAAGCGAAGGCCGTTCTGCACGGCAACGCTCCGGTACTCCCAGGCGTAATCGAGGTCACCCGATCGTACCATATCAATAAGCTCATCAGCCTTCGGCCTGATGAAGAGCGTGGTATCGTCGGAACGCGAGTCGGCGACATGGATCGTGGAGGTGCCACCCTCCCCGGTCATCGTGATGGTGCTGTGAGCGCCGATGAGATCCTCAAAGATCCGGTCGCGTCCATAGTGACCACCAGCAAGCCAGATCGTCATCAGGGCACGGTAGCCGGCCGGATCGGAGTTCGGGTCGGAGAGGCCCCACCTGACGCCGTCGCGGGCGAGGATCTCATGCCAGTTCCCGACGGCGATCTCATCCGCATACCGGCTCCTATCGGTATAGACGAGCACCATCCGGTTCTTCGCAAACGCGATGAACCAGTCGGCATGGTCGGGCATCATCATTCCGGGTATAAGGGCACAGTCGGCCGGGGCGACGACGTCGGCAGATCTGCCCTCCTCGGTTACCCTCCTGATGATACTGACGCTCCCGCCGGATTCAAGGACGACGTTGATGCCGGGGTGCTCCGCCTCAAACGCCGCCTTCACCGCATCAAAGGGGCCGGTCAGGCTTCCGGCGCAAAAGACCGTTATCCCGGCGCCCCTCCCACTGGACTCGTGCGACTTCACACAAGAGTTTCCCGGCGGCAGCCAGATGTAGGTGTCGGTCCCGCGCGAACTCAGCGGGGGACCAGGTGGACCACCTTTGCCGGGAGAGAGACCCAGACGTCCATGCCGACCGCGAGCTCGAGGGCCTCCGCCCTCCTCGCGGTCACCAGTGCGATGATATCGCACCCGCAGTCCACGGTCACGTTCACGAAGGGGGCCATGGGCTCGATTGCGGTGATCCTGGCGGGGAAGAGGTTCTCCGCCTCTTCGTAGCCCGGCTCCCTCCGGTGCAGGGAGACATCTTCACCCCTTATGACCACCGCCACCTCCTCCGCCGGCGGCTGGGTCGCCGAGACGATCCGTCTCTCTTTCGCCTCCACCGTGGTGAATCCTCCCTCCCGCGAGACGACCCGGGCGGGGATGATGTTCTGGACCCCCACGAACCCGGCGATCCGTTTATCCTTTGGTTCGCGGAAGATCTCGCGCGGTGGACCCGCCTGGGCGACCGTCCCCTCGATCATCACCGCGACACGGTGC
>JAAYND010000203.1 GCA_012521035.1 Methanomicrobiales archaeon | reverse complement strand
CCGCGATGACGAGGAGGAGAAGGATCACGTAGAGCAGGAGCGAGAAGAACCGGACGAGGAACTCGACGACCAGTATGGGTAGATGCGATGCGCGGGAGAGCAACCTCCTGAAGAAAGTGATGAGCACTTTCACCACGATCCACCCGATCACGGCGATAATCGCGGCGAAAACGACCTTTTCGAGTGTAATATCCGCGAGTGGAATGGTGGTGGTAGTGAGAGCTTCGATGAATTCCATGTATTGAAAAGTGGGACGGAAGGATAGATAATAGGGCATGGCATGGCAGAAGAGGGGAAGAGCGCCATGGTGGTTGTGCAAACGCCCGGCGTATTGAGGGTATGCCGGGCGTGATCATGGGCGAACCCCGGCCGCCCGGGAACGGGTGGGGTCGCCGCGACCACGCACGGGAGTGAAGCCGGCAGGAGCCCCCGTTTAGTAGCCGAGCTGCTGACGGATCAGGACGAGGGTTATCCGCCCGTCAGTGTCCTCTTTATCGAGGATCACGTGCTTGCCGATGTAACTATCTATGCCGTAGACATGATGCGAACGCTGGTTCTCGAGGGGCAGGCAGTACTCCCGGCACCGCCTGAGCGCATCATCGACGGTCGAGACAATCTTGTTCGCCCCCGAGACGAGTATAAGGTTGGCCGCCGCGTGAGGCCATGCCCCAGTCCGGCTTCCGGTCTTGTCGCACCCGACGATCTCCCCTGATTCGGCGATCGCCTGCACCCCGGAGAGGTAGTAGTCAGCGGCCACGCTCTTTCTGCGGAGAGCGTGCCGCTTCTCCGCATCGTTCTCAGCCGTGATGATCGCGTGGTAATCACGCCACCCCTTCGGGTTCTCCTCAAGCACCCGGTCAAACCCCATCTCGATCAGGGTCGTCGAGGAGCCGTTCATGACCTCAGCCCCCCCGGGCAGCAGGTCGATGACCGCCTGGAGCGCATCCTCCGCCGTGTCCACAAGAATTACCCGAGTGTTCCGGGCTTCGATCGCTTCAACCGTTCTTTTGATCGTCGCTTCGTCCGGTATCCGGTTCCACCGCTCCGTGTCTACTCCGGCATCCTTCGCCAGATTGATTGCACTGTACTCGGTGGGCTTCGCCATCTGCTGGCCGGTAACATCTGCCATATGATCACCTGCCCCCTGAGATACGTCATCCCACATATACCTCACCATGGTCCGGACCGGAGGAGGTTCAAGTACCAGGCGCGCTTCATACGCACCCGAACGTCCTCCCGGAATCTGGCCCCCTCCGCTTCATGCCGGGGCCACCCTGAAATTCACCCGGTCGCAGGGACGGTGACAGGTTCCTGGCAAAGGCGTTTCTGGTTCCCATGAGAGGCGGGGCACTTCCGGAAGCCTTAAGAAGGCAGATCCTCAATCGATCGTATGCCCGGGGGCGTGGGTGAGGTATGCGGTGTCCGGTCTGTGGTTTTGAGGATGAGGGGAGGTACTGTAGCAACTGCGGTGCGCTGCTTGCCGGTGGAACTGAAGCGGTTCCGGCAGCGGGATCGTGGCTTGAGAGATGCCCGGTATGCCGGACAGGATCCCTGGAAGAGACCGTGAGCAGGGGTTTTCTCGGGTTGACGTCCCGGCAGGTCTATGTGTGCCCGGGTTGCGGGGCGACGTTTACCCCGGAGGGTGGTGAGACGTTCAGGTTGTCGAAGGTGACTGATCAATCAAACCTGATCTGGAAGACCTACGGCAACCAGACCCTGGCGGGCGATGAATGGCGGCGGATCGCGTACGGCGGCGTCTCAGATGCCCGGCAGCGCACACTCGATATTGAGTATGCGCTTGGAGAGATCCAGAAGGGGTTCGTCCCGGAGCTCCAGGTGGAGGCTAACGCGGTCCTCCTGAAGCGGGGTGAGCGGGCGGTTGCGGTCATCCCGGGGGTCACGCTCAAAGAACCGAGGGCGGTGCGAAGGACGTACGGGGGCGGCGGGGGCCCGAGCATCCGGATCGCGAAGGGTGTCTACTTCAGGACGGGGGGTTTTGCATCCCGGAGCGAGTCGCACGAGGAGATCAGGGAGATCGATTCGGGCACGCTCACGCTGACGAACCGTCGGATGGTCTTTACCGGCCGGAAGCGCACGGTCAATGTTCCGCTCGGGAAGATCGTCGGTATGGAGCCCTACAGGGATGCTATCGCTATCAACCGCGACGGCAAGCAGAGGACCGAGTACTACACCGGTATCGATACCACTCGCCTGACCCTCGGCGTCGCCGGCCGGACCCATGTCGTGCCGCTCTCCGGCGTGGTCTTTATGTGTATGGTGCAGGGGCTCCTCAACAGGGAGGAGTGAGGGGGGTTATCTCTATCCCTGCCGGCTGTCCGGCGATCCGGGTTGATGCGGCCATCTCCATATCCGGATCTTTGAACCTCCCGGCCCGGGACCGCACCACAGGATGGTTTTCGAGGGTCTCAAATAGCCGGATTCTACCCATACAGATAAATATTCAGATGCAGACCGCCATTATAGCCAGTAACCCGAAGGAGTCACGCGAGGAGGAATCATGGTCCGATCGAACAGGGAGATTGAGCTGTATATCACCTCAAACGATAAAGCCCGCCTTGAAATTTCTGTTAGTGCTGTGAGTAGCAACATCCAGGCGATTCAGAATCTGATGTATATTATGGGGGATCATCTGGAGGGGCACCAACCGAGATCCGCCGGCGGTTTTCCAAAGAGTGTGAAGCAGAACTGCGAGCTGGTCATATCGGGGCTGGAATTTGGTAGCGCTGCCATCACCATGAAGCTCGCAGATAGTCAGCATGGACTTGATGAGGCGGGCGGCACCTATGGAGAACGCGCGATCTCTCTCGTGGGCGCGGTTATAGACATCGCATCAAATCGGGAGGCTATCTTTCCGGAAATTGTTGGATTACTCCATGATGACAAACACCGGGCGATTCGAACGATCCAGGAGTTAGGGAATCTCTGGCCGGATGGTGACTCAATCTACGATATAACTCTCGGATTTGGTTCTCAAGGAACGGTCAAACTCGATAGCACAAGAAAGCCGATGATCAGAAACGCCCTGGTAAGGCCTCCAGAACCAACTGAAAAGACAATATCAGGTCGTATGGTGGAGCTAAGTGTGGATCGGAAACGCCAGTTCGTTATTGATACCCCTGAAGGGAAGTACACATGCAAGTATCCTCCAGAACTTGAAGAATCTGTCATCAAGAGAATTAAACAACTTGTCAATGTCAGCGGATTGATCGGGGCAGCAAAACATACTATTACCATAGAGAGTGAGATGGCATTTAAACCCCTCAAATCGCTCCCTCTCACCCATATCACGTTTGACGAGGGGATCCGTGAGCTGCGGTATCCCGTTGACATGGATGTTGAATTCGAGGGCGACGAGTACATACTGTATAACAATGAATTCAATCTTCTGGTTACATCGAGCAACCTGAAAGAAGGGATGGAGCGGATCAGTGACGAACTCAAGCTGCTCTGGCTGGACTATGCTGAGGAAGAGACCGGGAATCTAACAGAAGGGGGTATTATATTCCGCGATAAACTGCGTTCACTGCTGGATGAGGGGATAACTGTTGAGTAAACGGAAAAATCGAGTGATCCAGAGAGCTCTGCTCAAGAAAGGGTTCAAACAACATAATTCAAAGGATATCAGGCTTACTCTTTACCACAACGGGAAAAAACAAGGATTGTGACCTGGGTCAGTCACGGGACAAAAGAGATCAGCGATAAGCTGATGAGTATCATGGCAAAGCAGCTGAAGATAGAGAAGAGCGAGTTTGAAGATCTCGTTGATTGTGGCATATCAGAACAGGATCTGATCAATATCTACCTCGATCGTGGGATCCAGTTTTAAAAACGTCTTTTGTAATGTAGTTATGCTTTAAATGGCTGATTTGATGGGTTCTGCCCCACCCATGCCAGGAAATGTGTGAAATGGTGCAATGCCGCACTGGATATGGATCAATGGTCATAGTGGCGCATATACATATTTAATATGTATGAAAAATTTAATTAGAAATTAGTCGATAGAATCAAAAATTAACGTATTTAAAGAGCCGCTGGAGGGATTCGAACCCCCGGCCTGCTGATTACGAATCAGCCGCAATACCCCTATGCCACAGCGGCAATCTGCCCTATAGTATAGCACGTCTGGAATTAAAAAGGTATCACTCACCACCCCGGGCCCCCTCAGGAGTAGCCCCGGATAGTGACGTTGCTCTCCTGTGCCTGGGCGGCCGCCGGCGTGCTGATCTGGCCGAACTTCTGCTCATAATCGGCCACGCTCTTCGCGAGCACCTCGACCAGGTTCTTCGCGTGCCGGGGACTGATCGATACGATCGCCTTCGCCCGCGCCTGGTTCATGCCGGGGATCTCATGCAGGAAGAGGAACGTGAACTCATCCTCCTTGTAGGCGATCTGGATGCGATTCGAGTAGACCGGGTCGAGATCGCCGGGGATGTTGACCGATATCTCACGGGTTGCCATACCCTCTCTCTTCGATCCGCTCCGGCATAATGGTTGGTCTTCGCCGGCAACCCCGGCAGCGAGCATGAGCACCAGATCACACTCCGCTTTATAGAACAGAAGCATACCTGTTCTCACGCGGAACCAGCCTTATGGAGCAGTATATCCCGGTATCCGGCGTCGTCGCCTGCCACATATGCCCCCGGCGCTACTACTTCGAGCGATCGCTGGAACACCCCGAGTCGCCCCGCTACACCGTCTGCAAACAGGTCTCCACGCACCTCGGGGAGCTGCTCGATCCCGAGAGTATATGGGACGAAGTCCTCTGCATCCTCCCCGACGCACCCCCTGAGGCCCGGGAACTCTTCGATGAGTGCATCCGCGCCTGCCAGGAAAGGGCCTGGCAGAGGCCGGTCCAGTCAGACCTCACGGTCGAGTCGGATACCCTCGGTATCAGGGGCCGGGTGGACAAGATCTTCGAGGACGGCACGTTCGCCATCACCCGGTCGAGCACCGCCCCGAAAGCCGGCGTCTACGGCACCGATCGCCTCAGGATCGCCTGCTACGTCGCCTGTCTGCGCGAGACCCTCGGAGGAGAGTTCGCCGGCGGCTACGTCGAGTACGTCGCAAGCGGTATCGCCCGGTTCGTCGAACCGCAGCCCCGGGACCGGCGGGCGATGGTCAGGGCGATACGTGCGGCAAGGAGGGTAATTGCAGGAGAGATCCCGAAACGCCCCCTCCGGGCCCCCTGCGAGGGCTGCCCCTACCTCGAGCGGTGCACCGCCGGGCCGAGACGCCTCTCCGACCTATTCTGAACGCTCCAGCAGTGTCCGCGAGACGATATACTCGCCCCTCGCCTCGCGGGTCGTCCCGACGATCAGCCACCGCTCATCACCGTGCTGCTCGACGACCCCCCTGGCCTCGATGACCTCACCGGCGAGAGCCTGCCCCGAGTAGGTGTGGGTGAACGAGAGCACACGGGATATATCGTCATGATCCACGTCGTAGACCGCGGGACTGTCGAAAGAGAGAGAGGCATCGGTGACCGTCGCCTCGATCATCGCCCGCCCGAGCACCTCCCCCTTCCCCGGCGGGACCGCATCAAGGTTCCCGTAGTCCCGGGTGTAGAGGAGATCGAAGTAGGTTCCCTCAAACTCCCCACGGTTCCACTTCCGCTGTTCGTGCAGGACAAACGCATCAAACGATATCTCCGGCACCCGTTTCTCATAGACCTTCCGCCACATCCCCTCGCTCATAGCAGGGATCACCCCCTCTGCCACCATATGGCGGAGCTGGCACTGGGCCGAGAACCAGGCGTCGCCGTAGACCACGATATCGATATCGGAGGACTCGTTCTCAAGGCCGCAGAGGAGCGAGCCCGTACATCCGAACGAGCCCGCCGGGAGCGTGAAGTGCGAGAGGAGTCTCTGAACCCGGATGTTCCTCGCCGCTACGTTCCCGATCTCCTCCTCGGGTTTGTAGACCCGGACCACATCGCCGCAGGGAACCCGGTGGACACTGTCCAGGTATTCGGGTTTGTGCTCCCGGATCCAGGCGAAGGACTGGGCGAATTCGTATTTCCGGTACCGCCGGCCCGAGGGATCCATCCGTTCGCCGCTCAGATCGGGGACGTACCGGAGTATGCACCCGATCCTGTCGGTGTTATCGTAGTTTGAGACCGCGTATATGCAACCGTCCCGGTCCTCGACGAAGTCGCGAAGCCGTACCGGCTTTATCGTAGAGTCTTGAGGAATTCTTCCACCGCTTCCCATTCAGCACCCTTCCGCAGGATACGCAGGGTGGTCAGGTCCACCACCGTGCTCGGCGTCCCCGGAAGTTCTCCACCGTCGACCAGGTAATCCCCCGGGATATAGACATCCTCAGGACGGGTCGGCGGGATTTCACCCGATACGTTCGCGCTGGTAGCGGTGATCGGGGAGTCAAGTCGGGCGATGATCGCAAGCGCGATCTCGTGTGCCGGCCATCTGATACCGACAAGACCGGTGCCGCCGGTGATGATCTCGGGCAGGCATGACTTCGCCGGGAGGATCACCGTCACCGGACCGGGCAGGAACCGCTCGATGAAGGCCCGGGCGGCCTCATCCACCACCGCGACGGCGCCGAGCATATCCATATCGGAGACCGCGATCGAGATCGGCTTTGAGAGCGGGCGGCCCTTGACCGCATAGACCTTCAGCACCGCGTCCTCCGAGAGCGCATCCGCCCCGAGGCCGTAGACCGTTTCAGTGGGGTAGACGATGAGCCCGTCCCGCGAGAGCACCCTGACCGCTGTATCGATCTGATCCATCAGAATTCACGACCACGCACGCGATTGATATCAAAGACCGCCTTGCTGCTCACGTGCATCACAGCAAAGACACCGGCCTGGATCGGGTCGGTCACGACCAGGTCAGCGTGATCGGGGACGCTCCCCGCCATCTTGAGGGCGATCACCGGGATACCCGCCTGCCTGACCCGATCTGCGGCCCGCGAGACCTCGCCGCCCATGAGCGACCCGGCAAGCACCAGGATAGACGCCCGGGGGAGGCGGGCCACCGCGTCCACGGCGAGCGCAAGGTTCTGCTCACCGACGAGGGGGATCGTGTCCACCGATATCCTCTCACCCCGGATGTTGTGGCGGTCCGCCTCGTTCACGGCGCCCATCGCCACCTGCGCCACCTGCGCACCCCCGCCTATGATGATGACCCGTGAGCCGAATATCCGGGAGAACGGCGGGTAGGTGGTGACCTCGACGACGGACGGAACCCCAGCCAGGTCGGCGATGAGCCTCCCGTGGTCACCGCACTCCTCGAACTCGAAGTAGAGGTATGCCTTCCCGGCATTCGGACCGGCGGTGAGGATCGACTGCTGGATCATCTGTATGTTTGCCTGGTAGTCCGCCATCACCGTGGCTACATCGCGCAGGACGCCGGCCCTGTTCTCGGTGATGATACTCAGGGCATACATCTCATTACCTGTGGTCACGCTCTTTCCTCGCCGGAGATCCGGGCGCTCTCCGATCGTTTCGTTAACGGGATATTCCTGGTCATATCTGAGTTGGTGGATAAATCTGGGTCTTACAAAGGATATAGGTTTTCGGTGCGGCAGTGGCAGAACCTCCGGAGACACTCGCGGCGGGAGCAGGCTTGAGTTCCGGCAGGTAGCGTGGCGGTACCGGTCAGGGTGATGAGCGGGGCAGGGATTATGGGCGATAAGCGCGAGATACCTCTCCATGGACAGCAGGCACCGGGCAGCCTACACCGTGATCATCCTCTTTGGCATCGTGAGTCTCTTTGGCGATATCATCTACGAAGGGGCGCGGAGCGTCTCAGGGCCCTACCTCTACATGCTCGGCGCCGGTGCTCTCGCCGTCGGGGTGATCGCGGGGCTCGGCGAGTTCCTCGGCTACGCCCTCCGCCTGGTCTCCGGGTACCTGGCCGACACCACGCGGCATTACTGGGCGATCACCTTCATCGGTTACGGGATGCTCGCCGCAGTCCCGCTCCTCGCGCTCGCCGGATCCTGGGAAGGCGCTGCACTCCTCCTCATCCTCGAGCGCGTGGGAAAGGGTATCAGGGTGCCGGCGCGGGACGCCATCCTCGCGAACGCCACCTCGACGGTCGGCCGTGGCTGGGGGTTTGCCGTGCACGAAGCCCTCGACCAGGTCGGTGCGATCATAGGACCGCTGATATTCACCGCCATATTCCTCGCAGAAGGGGACTACCGGGGCGGGTTTGTCATCCTCACCATCCCGTTCGCGCTGATGATCCTCGCTCTCATCATTACCCGACACCGGGCGCCTGACCCGGTGTCGTTTGAGGCCGGCAGGGCGGCAGCCCCCCTCCCGGGATCCCTGCTCCCCTACGGCGTCTTCACTGCGCTCACCATGGCCGGGTTTGCGGCCTTCCCGGTCATCGCCTACCACTTCGCCATCACCGGGACAGTCTCAGAAGCAGAGATCCCGCTCTTCTACGCCGTTGCCATGGGTGTCGACGCCGTCGCGGCCCTTGCGATCGGGAGGGCATACGACCGGTTCGGGCCTGCTATCCTCATCTCCGTGCCACTCCTTGCCATCGGCATCCCGTTCATGGCCTTCACGACGAGTTACGCCCTCGCGCTCGCCGCCGTCCTGCTCTGGGGCGCGGCGATGGGTGTGCAGGAGACGATCCTCCGGGCCGCCGTCGCCGACTACACCCACATCAGCAAGCGCGGAACGGCCTACGGTGTATTCAACACCATCTACGGGGCGGCCTGGTTTG
>JAAYND010000202.1 GCA_012521035.1 Methanomicrobiales archaeon | reverse complement strand
CGCGGTGGTCGTTCTGCGGCTCGAACGTCGAGGTCCAGTCATCCGTCGTCTGCGCCGGTGCATACGCGGGTGATATCAACGTCTCGGAGCCCGACCTCCGGCACCTTGCAGACAACCGGATCTCCCTTGCAAAGATATCTGAAGGCCCGATCGTCATCGAGGGGGACTACCGGGTCAGCGAGTTCGGGCGATGGTGCGGTTCAGGCTACATCCAGGTCTGGAACGGGACAGACCGGATCTACGCCCTCCACCTCAGGAACACCTCCGTGCAGTACTACGACGGCACCCACCGGAACTTCTCGGCCGATATCCCGGCAAAGACCGATACCTGGTACCGCATAAAGGTCATCATGGATACACCGAACGCTACCGAACACGCCTGGGTCGATGGCGAGTATATCGGGAACCGGACCCTGCGGTTCGCTGACGGATCGCCGGTCCCGGAGGGGGTGATATTCACAGATCTCGCTCTGATCGGATCCTCGGCATGGGCATCAGGGGAGCCGCACCACTTCTACACGGATAACATCCGGGTGCGAAAATATACCCCCATCGAGCCGGTGCTGACCTATACCGGGCCACCGCTCATGAGCAGAGGCACCGCGGCCCGGAGTGCGTCGATACCCCCCTCGACGTAGAGGAGACCGAGGACAGCCCCGGCAAGTGTCTCCTTCTCCCGCTCAAGGGTCCTGCCGGTCGGGTGGTGCCGGCACAGAAGGCCGAGTTTCTGCTCGTGGAGTTCCCACCGGTCAGAGAGGGAGGCGAGCCCCGGCACCCCGGCATGCGGGCCGGAGAGGATCTTCAAACGCAGGGTGACGTCGCCGATGAGGGCGAGGGCCTGAGCATCGTCGGAGAACCTCCCGAGTATATCGATATCCTTTGCCGGGAACGGGAGGGCATCCTCCGGGAACTCCTCCAGTATCCCGAAGAAGAGCCTCCTCGTGGAACTGTCCATCAGGATCCGGAAGAGTCCGTCCGGATCCTGGAACACATACCCGACATCCCGCTCGATGCAGGGGAGGGTCTCCTGTCTTATCCGGTCGATCCCCGATACCAGGTGACCGATCTCTCTCTCCCATCCGCGTATCCGCCGGAGCCTCCTAGCCCGGCGGGGTGACCGCCGGTGGGCAGGCAGGAACTCCGCCCGGTAGACCTCCATGAGCCACGCCTGTATCGCCGTGAGTGTCTCCTCGATCGGGCGGGAGGGGGAGCCGTACTCGTATGCCATGCTATCCAGAGGGTTGGTTAAGAAGATGCATCTACTTTTCTCTACAGGTCAATGATCCTCTATAACCCGGCCATGTAGATGAGAGCGAGGGCGGCGTGCAGGCAGAGGAAGAGAGGGATGAGCCGGAACTTCATCTTCTGCGTCTTGTGCCGGAAGAGTCGCATCGCCGTCATGGCCCCGAGGGGTCCGAAGACTGCCGCGATGAGGAGGTCTCTCTCGGACGTTCGCCACGCCCCCCGCTCCGCCAGGCGCTTATCACGGTGGAAGAGGAGAAACGCAGCGATGTTCACGAGGATGTAGACCGGGATTGCGGCCGGGAGGAGGGACATCCTGCTACTCCCCCCGCCCGGATAACGCAGGAGGGCTGTGCGCCCTGTTGAGACTCTGCACAATACCCGGTTCTCTTCCCGATCAGAAGAAACTGCCGGCCTGAACCCCGGAGATAGAGCGGCGGGGGGCCGGCTACCCCCCTTGCGCCAGGTATCACTCCTTCGGGCAGCGCTCTACCAGGTTTATCAGGGTTGTGTTCTCCGCCGTTGCGTTGAACGGTTCGATCACGATCTCGCCATCCACCTTCTGCTCGACATCGGGGATGGGGTACTCAAAGACACCCTCCTCTCCGGCATCATGGTGCAGGACGGCAAACAGGGTATCGGTCGCAACGAATGTGTGGACCGTGACCGAGACGTTCTCGTTCACACCCGGTTTGACCGGCGCATACCCGATGACCCCGCCGGGATGCCCGAAGAGGTTGTTGTGGATGACGATCCACCCGGGGCCGTCGCTCACGACCTCCTCCACCGTGACGTTCCCGACGACGCCGTCGCCGGGGATCTCCTGATCCCGCACCGTGATCGATGCGGTCACCTCCTCTGTCTCCTCGGTCTGGGCGGAGACCGCCCAGGCACAGCAGGCAGCGAGGATTGCTGCGATAATCAACCAGTAGTTCTTCATGCCGCTTGCCTCCCCCTCATAGGGGAGGGGGCAGATGTCCCGGGGATACATAAAGGGATCGGGAACATTTTGATAGGTGCTCGCGCAATGCGCATACCCATGAGAGAGACCCTTGTGGCACTCGCCAACCTGACCCGTATCCACTTCGCCGTCTTCTGGCCCCTGATCTTCTGTTCAGGGCTTGTACTCGCGTTTGCAAACTACGGGGGATTCTCGTGGGCACTCATCGCCAGGGCAGCACTCATCGGTCTCCTCGGCTTTCTCGCCGGGCTCGTCCTGAATGACTACGTCGACCGGGAGTACGATCTCCGGGACGTGGACGACTCGCTTACGCGCTACTGGCGACCGTTTGG
>JAAYND010000201.1 GCA_012521035.1 Methanomicrobiales archaeon | reverse complement strand
GCCTGTAGCATCCTTGAGAAGGCCGGCGAGTTCGAGCCGGCCTACCACTACGAGACGGATCATGAGATCGCTCTCGCCCGGCATATCGCCCGGTTCCCGGCCGTCATCGAAGAGGTCGTGACGGAACTCCGGCCGCACCACCTCGCCACGTTCGCCCGCGAGCTCGCCGATCTCTTCAACGCCTTCTACCACTACGACCCCGTGTTGAAGAGCGAGGGCGAGACCCGGAGCAGCCGTCTCGCGCTCGTGGATGCGGTCAGAAACACTTTAAAGGAATCCCTGGAGACTCTTGGTATCGATGCACTCAGAAGCATGTAAGGCCCTCCGGAGACAGGGCTACCAGTTCGTCAACACCACCTCGTCGGCCGCCGTCAAACCCTGCATGTGGAACAAGCGGGCGCTCCGGGGCGGTGATATGTGCTACAAAGCACAGTTCTACGGGATCGAGAGCCACCGTTGCGTCCAGATGACGCCGACCCTGCGGTGTAACCAGCAGTGCCTCTTCTGCTGGAGGTCGTTTGAACATGAGGTGACAGAAGAGGAGGAGTGCCCCCCGGCCGAGATCATAGATAACCTCCGGCGCCTCCAGAAGAAGGCCCTCTCCGGCTACAAAGTCTCGCCCTACGTCCCGCCGGAGCTCTTCGCAGAAGCTCTCGACCCCACGATGGTCGCGATATCGCTCTCCGGGGAGCCTACCTGTTACTCGCACCTCCCGGAGTTTATCGACGGTCTCAACAGTGAAGGGTACACGACGTTCCTCGTCTCAAATGGCACCCGGCCGGATGTACTCGCCCGGTGCCGGCCCTACCAGCTCTACGTCTCCCTGGATGCCCCTGACCGGGAGACCTACCTCGGTCTCTGCCGGCCAAAGAAAGACTACTGGGACCGGATACAGGAGAGTCTCGCGGGGCTTGCCACCCGGCGCTCGGCCATCCGGACCACGGTGGTGCGCGGGTACAATGACTTTTCACCCGAGGGCTACGCGGCGATCTACCAGGACTCCGGAGCCCGCTTCGTGGAGGTAAAGGGTTATATGTACCTGGGATACAGTAGAAACCGGCTGAAGCGGGAGCAGATGCCCGAACATGAGGTTGTCAGGGCGTTTGCCGAGAAGATTGTGGAGCACTGCGATTATTCTATCAAGGATGAGAGCCCGGTGAGCCGGGTGGTCTGTCTGGAGCGGGATGTATGAGATTCGATGTAGAAGAGTTCAGGAAGAGAGCAAAAGAGGACTTTGAGCATGCCTGGCATGAAGGCCCGTCGGTGCTGACCCCGGCGGGGGTCGAGGGCCGGTACCCCCGCCTGAGGTACACCCGGGCCTCGGCGCATCCGATATTTGAGATCACCCAGAGACTCCGCGAGACCTACCTCTCGATGGGATTTGACGAGGCGATGAACCCACTGATCGTCGAGGAGGCGGACATCTACCGGCAGTTCGGGCCCGAGGCGATGGCTGTTCTCGACCGGGTCTTCTACATCGGCGGCCTGCCGCGTCCAAACGTCGGTATCGCCCAGAAACAGGTCGCGGGGATCGAGGCTATCCTCGCCCGCCCGATCACGCATGAGACCGAGGAGAAACTCCGCGAGACCCTCCACGGCTACAAGAAAGGGACGATCGACGGCGATGAACTGACACACGAACTCTCTGTCGTGCTCGATGCCGATGATGCCACCGTGGTGCGCATCATGGACGAGGTCTTCCCTGAGTTCCGGGCGCTCGCCCCCGAGTCGTCGAGGAACACCCTCCGGAGCCACATGACGAGCGGCTGGTTCCTGACGCTCGCGGCGATCTGGGAGAAGCGCCACCTCCCGATCCGGCTCTTCTCGGTGGACCGTTGTTTCCGGCGGGAGCAGGAGGAGGGGCCCACCCGCCTTATGGCCTACCACTCAGCATCCTGCGTCGTCGCGGGGGAGGACGTCACGATCGAGGAGGGGAAGGCCGTCAGCGAAGCCCTCCTCTCGGCGTTCGGGTTTACCGAGTTCCGGTTCCAGCCCGATGAGAAACGGTCGAAGTACTACATGCCCGGCACCCAGACAGAGGTCTACGCCCGCCACCCGGTCCTCGGGTGGGTCGAGGTCGCCACGTTCGGTATATACTCTCCCTCGGCGCTCGCGGAGTACGGTATCGGTGTGCCGGTGATGAACCTCGGTCTCGGTGTGGAGAGGCTCGCCATGATCGCCTGCCAGTCTAACGATATCCGCGAGCTCTCCTTCCCGCAGTTCTACCCGCAGACCCTCACCGACCGCCAGATCGCCGGTGCCGTCCACCTCCGTGCAGAGCCTGAGTCCGTGATCGGGAAGCAGATGGCTGAAGCGATCCGTGACGTGGCCGCTGCAAACGCTGCCGCGCCGGGACCGTGCTCGTTCGTCGCCTGGGAGGGTGAGATCGCGGGACGCGAGATCGAGGTGATCGTCGAGGAGCCCGAGTCCAACTCAAAGCTCTGCGGGCCTGCCTGTTTCAATGAGATCTTCGTCCACGACGGCGCGGTGCTCGGTGTGCCGGATCTCCCGAAATGGGCAGAGGTCAGGCAGAACGGTGTCTCGACCGGCATCACCTATCTCGATGCCGCAGCAAACCTTGCCGCTACACGCATAGAGGAGGCAGCGCGGTGCGGAGAGGAGACCCGCGTCCAGGTGAAGATGGCAAAACTCCCTTCAGACATCAACCTGCGCATAGAGGAGTACGCTATGCGGTATATCACCGACCACAACAGGAAGGTGGATCTCCGGGGGCCGGTCTTCCTGACGGTGCGATCGGTCATCCGGGAGCCGCCGACTCAATAATACCCCTCTCCCGCCCCCGTCTCTCTTTTCTCCCGGTCGTCTCCTGTTTGTCGCGCTCAATGCACTTCCAGAGCAGGGGGATCACATCCCGCTGGGTGATCAGGTTGAAGTGGGCCCTGCTCGGGGCGAGCCCGACCTTGATCGAGTAGGCTTCCGGCGGCATGACCTCGAAGAGATCTTCATCAGTCCGGTCATCTCCGATGGCAAGGACAAAATCCCAGGTCTGCCGGGATATCCAGTTAATCGCGGCCCTTCCTTTGTTGACGACGGTGTTCTTGATCTCAATGATCCGGCTTCCCTCCATGACACTGACGTTGAGGTTCGATGTCAGGTGCAGGAGATCGTCCTTGAGATCCTTTGCCCGCCGTGCCCCGAGTATCGGTTCGGTCCGCCGGTAGTGCCAGACGAGTGAGTAGTCCTTCTCCTCGATGAAGGCACCGGGGGTTCTGTCGGTGTAGAGTTCGAGGATGGGGTAGATCTCCTCTTTCCACTCATCCGAGAGTGCCTCCGGCATCTCCCACCCGCCTCCTCGCTCCTTTATCCAGACGCCGTGTTCAGCGATGATCCCGATATCCATCCTCCCAAACCAGGCATCCAGGGTATGCCGATCCCTGCCGCTGATCACCACGACCTCGTTAGGGGCCGCACGGGAGAGCTCCTCGAGTACATCGCGCGTGGCCCCGGCGGGGACCGCCATCCGGGGTTTTGCAGCGAAGGGAACCAGCGTGCCGTCGTAGTCGAGGAGGAGGAGACGGCTCTTACCGGAAGCGTAGTCATCGGTCAACTTATCCTGGATCGCGGGGGTTATGATCTGTTCGGAACGCTCGACCTGGACCGCCCGCGCATCACTGAGCCTGGTCAGGAAGTCTCCGACCCATCGCTCGATATCGTAGCGCATCAGCCTCTTCTGCATGGCCCGGTTCCGCTCGATCTGCTCTTTCTTCGGCATGGCGAGCGCCACCTCGATCGCCTCGATCACCGCATCCTGATCATTCGGGTTGACGATGATCGCTTCCCCGAGTTCCTCGGCCGCCCCGGCCATCTCAGAGAGGATGAGCACCCCGGTGCCATCGGTCCTTGTGGCGATGTACTCCTTTGCCATCAGGTTCATGCCGTCCCGGAGCGGGGTTACGAGAGCGACGTCGGCGGCGCTGTAGAACGCCACCAGCGTCTCGAACGGGAGGAAGTTGTAGAAGTAGTGGACCGGTGTCCAGCCGGTCGTGCCGTACTTCCCGTTGATCCGGCCGACGAGTTCATCGATCTTCTTCTTCAGCACCTGGTAACGGCTGACGCTGGTCCTGGATGGGACTGCGACAAGGACGAGAGAGACCTTTCCCTGGTAACCGGGCTTCTTCTCAAGCAGCGTATCGAACGCCTCAAGCCTGAGCGGGATCCCCTTCGTGTAGTCCAGGCGGTCGAATGAGAGGATGATCTTCTGCCGGCCGTACTTCTGCCGGATCCTTGCGATCTCTTTCTGGACCGGGCCGCTACCCGCAGCCTCAGCGAATCGGCGGTAGTCGATCCCCATCGGGAAGAGGTCGGTCCTGACAACCCGTGTATCGGTCCTGACCTCCCCGAAGGTGTGTTCATACCCGAGGATCCGCCGGACGCTGGAGAGGAAATGGCGGACGTAGCCGTAGGTGTGGAAACCGATGAGGTCCGCCCCGAGGACCCCTTCGAGGATCTCCTTCCTCCAGGGGAGATGGCGGAAGATCTCAAATGACGGGAAGGGGATGTGGTGGAAGTAGCCGATCTCCGCATCCGGCAGGCACTCCCGGAGCATCTGCGGCAGGAGCATCAGGTGGTAGTCGTGAACCCAGACGATGTCATCGGGCCGGGCCACCTCCATAACGGCCTCGCAGAACTTCTCGTTGATCCTCTGGTAGACGTTCCATGTCTTCTGGTCGTAGTTTGCGTAGAGGTTGAAGTAGTGGAAGAGCGGCCAGAGCGTGTTGTTGCAGAACCCGTCGTAGTAGTGTTTGATGTCGTACGGGGAGAGGAAGACCGGGTGGCACTGCTCCTGCCGGAGTGCCTCAATGATCCGGTCCTTCTCTTCTTTCTGCTTCTTCTGGACATTCATACCCGGCCATCCGACCCAGAGGCTCTCGCAGGATTTGTAGAACGATCCGACGCCGGTGGCAAGACCACCGGCGCTCCTCTGCAGGTGGATCTCGCCGTTCTGACGGGAGACGCTGATCGGAAGCCTGTTTGAGATTATCAGTAACCTGTTCATGGTTTCGACCCGAACTCATAATCGCTTGAGATGATCACCATCCTGAGATTCTCAACTAAAATTAAGTTTTTGGAGAAATCTCGAAAAATTATGGATATCAGTCTTCTGGCAGGGAGCCCCCCGCACCGGCCTGCCTCCACCCCCGGGGCACACGAGACCTCGCGCATGGGGCAGCGGGTTGATCCGGTGCGGGTGTTTGTGGCGGGGTAGTGCGACCCCTCCGGGAGATCCTCTTCCCCTGCCCATCATTGGCAGGAAACCAGACCAGCGATGAGCAGGCCCTTATCGTTGCTCCGCCTCCCTCCGGGCGGTGCTTGAGTGCGCCCGTCCCCTGGCGTATCTTTACCGGGTGCGGGGATCAGCGACCTCCGGTACCCTGCCCTCCTGTGCTCTGATCGGCGCCCCTTCACTCCCGTCTGTGAGGCTTAATCACGATCGAGCATGTGTTATCGCCGGCACAGATGCCGCTCTGGTATTCTGGAGCGTAGTTCTGGTTCAGGTCCGGCACCGCGGCATTCGAGAAAGCGTGACAGATGTTGCATGCGGCGATGGGATCTTCTCCCATCTCTTTTGCCTTCTCCGCCAGTACACACCTCCGGACTATCAGTTCCGCCTCATCCGGCGCGGAGTTCCTGATATCGTAGTGCCACCCTGAACCGAGGAAGACCCTTGTAGATGCTGCAAACGCCTCCGCAATCTCGTGCGCGTTTCCGAGCGGCATTCCGAAGGCGCGGGCGACGACGCCTACCTCCCTGCCCATCTCCTGCCAGATCTTCCGCTCGACCTCGTTATAGAGGTGATCGTCGGCACCATCCCTGATGGCCCTGCGGTAGGCAAACGGCAACGCTGAAAATCCCTGTGCAGCCAGCTTCCACCGCACATCGACCGGTATTCGCTCAAATGTATCCATCAATACACCCTCCACCCGTGGCGGTAGTCGGGTATACCCCGTAAACCTACATGAAGATTGCCCCTGTACCGCACGATTGCGGTCTCCGGACACCTATAATTACTTCCAGGAGAGAAGAGGAGGGAGAAGACAATCCCACTCCCGATACCATGTGGAAAAGAGTCCTTACCCTGCTCATCCTTATCGCCATACCCCTCGGTACCGGGTGCCTGGATACCTTCTCCCCTCCGGCGGCCGTTCCGCCGGTGATCGTGCCGGTCAGGGGGGCGGGCCCCGACTACCCGATGGTCTACACCTTCCCCTTTGAGGATGGGGAGGAGACGATCTGGATCGATATCGATCCTGCGGTCTACGCCGGCGCAAAAGAGGCTGACCGGAGGCTCCATCTCTACAGGGATCTCTCCAGAGAGGAGTGGATCCCCATCTATTACCAGGCGTTTGCAGACGAACCTCACCAGGAGCCCTTCTACTCAGACCTTATCGCGGCCTTCCGCGAGATCAGGGATCGCGAGGGACTTGACGACGATCGCTACCTCGAACTGATCACCGCATTCGTACAGTCCATCCCGTACTGGACCGACGACTCGATAATCGAACCAAAGTTCCCCATCGCAACCTTCG
>JAAYND010000200.1 GCA_012521035.1 Methanomicrobiales archaeon | reverse complement strand
GTCGATGATCCTGAGCTCCTGGGCATCCACTACGATCTGATGCTCCGCTGGCACGAAAAACTCTCAGCGGGGAAGCCTATCGTCGGGCTGGTGCGGAAGTTCCCCGATCCTGAGAAGAAGTACCTCAAACCTTTTGAGAGTCAGTCCATTGCAGTTGTTCCGATATTTGTCCACGAACAGTGGTGGGGACTGATCGGGTTTGATGAATGTCGGTGGGAGCGCATCTGGTCATCGATGGAGATCGATGCGCTCCAGGCCGCGGCGAGCATCATCGGCGCAGCGATCCTCCGGCGGATGGGCGAGGAGGTCTACCGAAACCCCGTTGAACGATCCCCGCTCGGCATCTACCTGCTACAGGACGGGCGCCTGCGGTACTTCAATGCGAGACTTGCCGAGATCTTCGGGTACTCGCGCGACGAACTGAACAATCCCGACGCACAGGCAGCCCTGACCGATCCGGAGTGCCTGGATGAAGTGCGGGAGCAATACCGCTCTCTCCTCTCTGGCGATACCGATTCAGAGCATCACGAGTTCTGCGGCCGGCACAAAGACGGGCGGACTATACACCTTGAGAACTTCGCAACCCGCCTCCAGTTCGAGGGGAGGCCGGCGGTCGTCGGCACCCTTGTGGATGTGACCGAACGAAAGCAGATGGATGAGGCGCTGAGGAGCTCGGAGGAGCGGTTGAAGATCATATTCGATTACGCTCCAGACGCCGTCATCCTCATCGATGAAGAGAGGGCGCTGGTTGACGGAAACCTGGCGGCCGAGAGGTTGCTCGGATGTGCGAGGGAGGAGTTCATCGGCAGGAAATTCTATGAGATCGCACATCTGCCTCCGGAAGACCTATCCCGGGGTCTGGCGTTCATCGATCAGACTGCGGCCGGTGCCACCGCAGGCCCGATCGAGATGACCCTTATCCACAGTGACGGCACCCGTGTCCCTGTGGAGGCAGCGGCGTTTCCGGTGACGATCGACGGCCAGCGCCTGGTGCTCGCGATCGGTCGTGACGTCTCGGAGCGGCACCAGTTAGAAGAACTCAAGAAGAAGGCGCTCATCCAGATCGAGGAGAACATCGAGCAGCTCGCCATCCTGAACGACTCTATCCGAAATCCCCTCACCGTCATCATCGCTCTCGCCGAGATGGGGGGGACGGAGTTCGACCAGAAGATCATCAAGACCGCCTGGGAGATCGATGAGATCATCCGTCAGCTCGATCAGGGGTGGCTGATATCACGGAAGGTGCAGGACTTCTTGCAGAAGCACTACACGTGAGGGGGCCGGCAGACAAATATCCCCTCAGGGGAGCCACAGTCAGGTCTCCGGAGGCCTCCCGGATCGCTACCCCCTCCTCTGAGGTGATCCGGATCCCGCGACCGGGGGGTGGGGGTTGTATGAGCCGTTATTTCCAGGAATAAGGCACAATTCGGTCCCGGGGCGCAGATCCGGTATGAATATGCAACTGTATCAGCCGTCAGGGGCCGTAGATAAGGTATATGAAGCAGAAGTACATACAGAAAGTGATGAGATCGCTCTTTGCTCTCCTTCCGGTCGCGCTTCTTCTCAGCCTCTCCCTCATATCGGCCGGTTGTATGCAGGACGAGACCGCCCCGCCTGAGGGACAGTATACGTCAAACGAGACGCTTGTCGCCTTTGTTGAGAGTGCGGTTGCCTATGTGAAGGAGAACGGTAAGGAGAGGGCGCTTGAGGAGTTCAATGATCCCGGGGGGTTGTTCGTCAGAGGAGAACTCTACATCTACGCATATGACTTCAACGGTACCACCCTCGCTCACCCGATCAACCCGGAGAAGGTCGGTGTCAACCGCCTGAACGAGACCGAGGGCGGGGTGGGGGCGTTCCTCGTGGCGATGAACGAGGCCATACGGAACGGGGAGAACTTCCACAGGATCGAGTACATCAATCCCCTGCACAACCGGACGCTTGAATCGAAGCTGACCTACGCGGTGCAGATGGACGATGACTGGTGGCTGGGATCCGGTATCTACACGGGGCCGGCGAACCCCTCATCGTGAGTGCGCCGGGCGCGAACCTCTTTTTTCTCTGCTGCATCGAGCGAGATTTGAGATCCCATCGGTCGATCGGGATCCACGATAGAGGCCCGGGCCCCGCGCCGGGGCGACTGCACAGAAGAATCATCGGCGGCAGGGATGTGCATCCCTCACCGGAAGAAGATCCCTCCAAACCCGCCCGCCCCCGGCCACCGGTCGCCCTCTTCCTCCTCTGGCAGGGGTTCCTCGATCTTGAAGTAGACCCGGGCGAGCCGGCCGGGGAGCTCGAGTATGGTCTGTATATCCTTCTCTCGCTCCTCGTCGGGGAGGTCCGCCCAGTCGACGAGTGTTTTATTGATCTTTCTCTCCGGATCGTCCTCCGGCCCCCACCGGTACCCCTGTTCCTTCTTCATCCTGACGTATCGTTCATGCTCCCGGATCGCCAGCGTCAGGATCATGGGGTCGTCCCGGTCGAACTCCAGGTAGGGCTCGTCCCAGTCACGCATGGGGAGGATCCGGTAACCGTGCTCCCGGAGGTCTCCTATCAGGGACTTTGCCTGTGCCCGGTTCTGGTCCCGGGCATCCTCGGAGAGATCCTCCCAGGGGACGACGGAGGGGTTCTCCTCCGCGGTGATCCCCCGCCCGTACTCCCGTTTGAGGTAATCCCGGTGCGTGGCCTCCGCGAGGAGCTCGGGGATCTCGCTTGCGTAACGCTTTCCTTCGCAAAAGTCCGTCAGGATGGGGAAGGCGCGGATGTTCCAGCCGAGGCTTGTGGAGAGCTCACGGACCACCCGGGTCATACCCTGCTCCCCGGCGGTCCGGATGACGATCGGCGGGGCTTCGCGACCGCTCTCCTTGTTGCTCAGGAGGTTGTGGAGCCGGATAGCGACAGATATCGCCTCCCCCTCGTCGCGGAGACAGATGTAGACCCCGGTCGGCTCTTTCGGCGCGATATCTTTCCGGAAGTCGCCCCGGATGAACTCGGCGGAGTGGATCTCTATAGCGAGCGGTATGAGGTTACAGTACCTGCCGAGGGCCGGGAAGTGTGCGACGAGCGATGCGATCTCAACGCCTGCGTTCCTGTCGATCGCGGCGATCGTGATCCGATCGTCTTCACGCCGCGTCTCGCGCCACCGTTTCACGAGGTTGACCAGGAGGCTCTTTCCGAAGTCGCCGAGCCCGACGATGAGGAGGGTCGGGGTGCCCTCCGACGTCGGTATCTCCTCCTGGAACCTGGCCGCACTCCGGCCGGCGGCGTGGAAGAGGTTGAAGAAGACGAAGTGGATCTGGTCGTGCTCGGAGAGGTCAAACCCCAGCTCGCGGAGGGCGAAGCTCAAGTTCTGGCCATCGATGTGGATATGGCAGGTGAGCGGCGGAAGGTAGGTTGGCCGTCTCCGGGCGAGTTCTGCGCAGGCCAGCGCGATATCGATGTTCTGAGCATCGTCGCCCGTCAGGGCAAAGACCATCGCCGCATCCTGCACCCTGACGCTTCCAAGCACCTCCGGGCTCCTGGCGTCGTGGTTGAGAACTAAAACCCCGCCTGACCGGCAGTTTTTCATCTCCGGCGTCTCCTTCTCCTTCTCAAGGACGATGGTGGTAAACCCCTCCTTCTGGAAGTGGCACGCGAGCACCGCGCCGGAGGATCCAGCCCCGCATATGACCACGTGCCTCCGGGGGGTCTTCATTGCGAAGAGGCGGCGTGCGATCGGGTATGTGAATATGCGGGCTTTCAGCCAGAGGAGGCGGAACTGATCGTGGAGGGTGCGGTAGATGATGTAGAGGGTCGAGAACGTGATCATAAGGACGCCCAGGTAGCGGGCGACCTCGAGCTGGATGACCGGGTTTAAGTAATCCGTCCCGGACCTTATGAAGAGGAGCTGGATCGCGAGGTACAGCGCATCGAGGACTGTGCCGTTGTTCTCCTCGAGGGCGAACTGGAGGATAAAGCCCCACCACCCGAGGAGGAGGGTCACGAGACCGGCCGTCAGGACGAATAATACCGGATTTCGGAGCATCCACGCCCAGATCGCGTCCAGTCGTGGCGGTTTATCGGTCTCCTGTGTCATCTTCTTCCTTCCGGGTGCCTTCTTCCGGTGGCCGGGGCATGCCTCAGAGCGCCCACTTCCTGATCGCAGCGACGATCGATGATGTCTTCCACCCGACGACCTCTTTTGCGGCCTCGCTCACCGCTACAGGTACCCGCTCGTTGCCCCGGGGCCTCACGCCGATGATGGGCTTTTCCATGGCTTTCGCTATCTCGATCTCGGTCTGGATCCACTCGCGGTAGGCGACGTACATGCCCGCGAGGACGATGACCGCGTGGACGGGCCGGATCTGGTTCCTGAGTTCATCCTCAAGGCTCACGCCGGGTTTCGGGTCGTCCTTCGGTATGCTGTAGTTTCGCCAGGAGAAGTCCGGGGCGGCGTTTAAGAGGTTGACTACCCGGTCGTACTGGTCGCCGTATGCCCAGGCGTGGCTGATGAAGAGGTTGTAGGTCTTTTGAGCGGGCACAATCAATGGAACGGTTCATCGATATATATGGCTGTCGATACCGCGAGAGTGCCTGGAGTCGAGAAGGGTGGAAACAGTCCGGTAGCGCCGCCGGTCCGGATCCGCGGTCGCTGTTCTGAAGGCGGTGGCTATCGCCGATATCACCGCATGGCGGGGAAAAGATAAGCCGTTTGGGGTGCAGATCTCTCATATTCATCATGGTGACGGAGAGTGAACCCTCAACCCGGGAAGAGGGCGAAGCGGGTGCTATCGCGCAGATGGCCCGGCGGATGGCGGCCGCGGTGACGAAGGGCGAGCTCGGGCTGATCCTCGCCGGCGAGGTCGCCCGCTACTCGCTTGAGGATCTCCAGACCCTCGGGGGGAGGCTGTACGCGGAGCTGATCCGGCTGCCCGAGCCCTACCGGAGCAGGGTCTCCCCCTACATCACCGAGCAGTTGTTCGGGGCCCATCACCACCTCCTCGCCATGCATCGTTCGGGCAGGTTCCTCTCCATGACTGAACCGATAACCGATCGTGAGACGTTTCTTGCGTTCTGCGATATGGTTCCCGACGGGTGCTTCCGGTACGACGAGACCCTGGAGCGGATCCCGTTTCGCTTCACGCCCCGGCACCGGGCCTTCTACTACCTGATATCGGCTTTCACGATGTTCGTGCTCGATCAACCGGGCCATCCGGTGGGGATGCCGTTTCCGGGAGGATTCAGGGTCGAAGAGCGCAACGGCGCATTCTACTGCCTCATCCGCGACCGCGAGAAGGAGGTCCCGTACTCGATCTGCAACTTCTGCCCTGCCCTGCAGTCCGAGGATGAGTGATTTTTGCGGTCCGGCGGGGGATGTATGAGGCTGTGAGAGCGGTTGCAGCCCGGGGGTGGAGATCTTCTCTCGTAAAGGGTGCGGGATGAATCTACTGTTCATTCATTGTATATCCCATGCACATGTCCAATCGCCTGGTTGTCCCCAGTTCCGAAGAGAGTGGCTCTCTCCTCGCCGTCGGCCTGATTGTCCCGGGGTTGGCCTGGGCCGCACTTTGAGGGAAGGGTCGCCGGCTGCTGGTTGTACCCACATCGCTACGGGCAGGGAGGTTACCGACTGTGTCGGCACAGGGGATCTCCTGTGTTTCCCGGCGGGTTGCAAACGAGAAGTTTGAGTGGGGATATAACGGCTCTGATCTGGATTTGGCCGTTGTTACGGGAATTTCTTGTTTACAAAAACGTTTACAACCCTGGTTGTAAACGAGTGGTTTTGTGCCGGCGAGATGGTGTCTGGTGGGGGCCTGGCAAACTCTTCTATCGCCAACCGGCACCACCGTCCGGGAAGCTTCAGGCGTGGCCGGCCTCCCGCTCGCTGTCCGGGGTGGGTGGTGCGTGAGTACCCCCGGGTTTGAGTCTGCGGAGTTTGAGATGGTGTGAGGGGCGCCGGTGATCCCGCTGCCGGATCTGGGTAAGCGGATGCATTGATATTCTGAGGTGTTCAATCCATCCACTCATACCCCCGACTGCTCCCCGGAGGAGAGGGATCCCCCGCCGCATGCCCCCCGGCGGATAACCTCAAACCCCCTTCACTACACCCGGCAACCGCAGGGAAACGGATGGTCAACCATATATGGCTTTGATAGTATACAGTACGAACGTGAAATCGGCTATACTGGGTGGTGGCCTCACGGGCATTACACTGGCCCGCCTGATCCAGGATCTGGGTGATGAAGTGACAGTCCTCGAGCGCGAAGAGCGGATCGGGGGGCTCTGCCGCTCGAAGACGGAGGCGGGTTTCACGTTCGACCTCGGAGGCTCGCACATAATCTTCTCCCGCGACACTGAAGTTCTCTCCTTCATGCTCTCGGTCCTCGCCGGAAACGTCGAGCAGCGGGCGCGGAATACAAAGATCCTCTATAAAGGGCGCCACGTCAGGTACCCCTTCGAAAACGGCCTCTACCAGCTACCCGCAGAAGATCGCTTCTTCTGCATAAACGAGTTCATCAAAAACCTCATCGCAATCGAGAAAGGCGAAGTTGCACCGCCCGGAAACTTTGCGGAGTGGATCACCTGCACCTTCGGCCGCGGTATAGCCGAGTGTTACATGATCCCGTATAACGAGAAGATCTGGAACTACCCGGCGGACCGGATCTCGCACCACTGGGTGGAGGGGCGCATCCCCCGCCCGCCGATCGAGGATATCATCAAATCAGCGATCGGTATCGAGACCGAGGGCTACGTCCACCAGGCGGTCTTCTCCTACCCGGTTGAGGGCGGCATTGAGGCGTTGGTCCGGGGGATCGCAGAACCGGTCCTCCCCGCTATCCGGACAGGGTTCTCTGTCACATCCATAAGGGAAGAGGACGGAGGGTTTGCGATCAGCGACGGCAGAGAGACCCTCTATGCTGATCGCCTTATATCGACCATCCCGCTCCAGAACCTGCTCCCCTGCCTATCAGATCTCCCGCCGGAGGTGCAGGCAGCCTGCGACGCCCTCCGCTACAACTCGCTCTGTTCGGTCTTCATCGGTCTTGCCGGGGAGGTTCCCGGTATATCGTGGCTCTACATCCCCGATGAAGCGACGGGCCTCTTCAACCGGGTCTCGTTCCCCTCAAACTACAGCAGGGCAGTCGCTCCGCCGGGGCACTCCTCGATCCTCGCCGAGATCACCTATAACGAAGGAGATGCTGTCTCCCGGATGACGGACACCGATATCATAGAGCATACCGTCACATCGCTCATCGCTGCCGGCCTCATCCCTTCGCGGGATAGCGTCGCCTACACCGGCGTTGAGCGGGTGGAGTTCGCGTATGTCGTCTACGACCTCGAGTACCAGAAGAACATCGCCACCATACGCGAGTTCTGCCGGGAGTGCGGCATCGACCTTGTCGGGCGGTTCTCGCAGTTTGAGTACCTCAACATGGACGGTTGCATCAGGAGCGCGATCGATTTTGTGAAGGGATATCCATGAGGATCAACTTCTTTGTCGAGGATATGCTCTTCTTCAAGTACATCGGGTGCGCCACCCTGGCAAGGATGCTCTATAACGCTCTCATAACGGAAAAATCCTGCTCGAAGATAGCCTGGAACGCCCATGGCCGCGACTTCGATCTCGTCCACTACCACACCTTCGGACCTCTTGCCCTGACGAACAAGAAGTACAGTCACGGTGTCAAGGTGCTCACAGCCCACTCAACCCCCCGCCTCAACGCCGGCAACCTCGTCTTCTCCGAGACCGTGAACCACTTTTACCCTGAGATTTACGGGAGCTTTGACCACATCATCACCATCTCACCCCTCTGTGATAAGGAGGTTCATGAGATCGTCCCGGACGTCCCGACCACCCTCATCCCGAACGGTGTCGACAGGGAGAAGTTCCGGCCAGATCCAGAAAAGCGCGCGGCATTCAGGGAGAAGTATGGCATCGGAGAAGATGAGTGGGTGGTGCTCACCGTCGCCCAGCAGACGCCGCGAAAGGGCATCTACGACTTCCTCTCCCTCTCGCACAGGCACCCGGATATCCGGTTTATCTGGGTCGGGGGGTTCCCGTACGGGAGATTCTCCCAGGACTACAGCATGATCGAGGAGAAGAAGGGCCAGACAGGGAGAAATGTCCTCTTTACGGGCTTTGTCGATGATATCGCCTCCGCCTACTGCGGTGCTGATCTCTTCTTCTTCCCCTCCTACGCCGAGGGGCTCCCGATAGTCGTCCTGGAGGCGCTCGCAACCGGCCTCGCAGTCGTCGCCCGGAGGATCCCCGAGTTCACCGGGAATTTCGGGGACACCATCCTGTACTTCGACCGCATTGAGGAGGCGGGCATGCTGATTGAGGATCGGGATTTACTGAGACAGCATGCAGCGCTCTCCCGGCCGTTCACGGAGGGGTTTGATATCAGGGCGATTGCGAACCGCCATGTCACCCTGTACCGGGAGCTGACCGGGAATGGCTCGCGGTCGACGAGGTTCCCTGCTGGATACCGGTAGAGAGATGTGGCATCACGCCTATAGCAAGAACTACCGGGAGTTGATTGAAGGATGATCTCTATCGTCGTGCCGACCTACAACGAAGAGCAGAACATCGAGCGCTGCCTGCGGTCACTCGCAGACCAGACGGTGCCACGGGATACGTATGAGATCATCGTCGTCGATGGAAACTCAAAAGACCGGACCCGGGAGCTGGCAGGACCCCTTGCAGACACCGTCTTTATCCAGAAGAGCCGGCGGGTGGGCGGGGCGCGCAACGACGGGGCAATGGCTGCCGGCGGCGATATCATAGCCACGACAGATGCCGACTGTATCCTCCCACCGGACTGGGTGGAGAGGATCGGCCGGAACTTTCTGGAGAGAGATATCGTGCAGCTCTACGGCACGGTCTACCCGATCGAGGGAGGCCTCCGAAACCGGCTCTCTATCGCCGGCGCGAACACCTTCTCGCGCCTCGGCTACCACACACGGACGATCTACTTCACGCTTGGATGCAACACTGCGTTTGACCGTGAGGCGTTCATCGACGCCGGTATGTACCGGTGCATAGATGCCGGGGATGACCTTGAGATCGCTCAGCGGATGCGAAAGATCGGAAAGGTCCACCTCGACCCCGGTCTCGCGGTCGGTTTCTCGATGAGGCGCTACCAGCAGTTTGGAACGATCAAGTCGCTCTCTGAATGGCTGTATATCGTTCTTCGCGGGGGCGACGCCTCCGGTGTCACGTACACAAAGCGGGAGTACAAGTAACCCCTCCCACCTGGACATGAAGAGCAGAAGACCTGAAGCAGCGAGGAGGGGGGATGCCTGTGGGTTTGCACGCCTCCTCGGTATGGAGGTCACCGGGGTCGCCGGCGGATGCGTCAGGGTGGCCATGCAGGCGAATGGCATGGAGAACGCCTACGGCACGGTCCACGGAGGCGCTATATTTGCCCTCGCTGACCACGCATTCGGCATCGCTGCGAACCTGGAGGGGGAGGACCAGATAGCGATCTCCGCTCATATCCACTATCTCTCCCCGCCGGCGAGAGGTGCAAGACTCGAAGCGGTCGCCCGGCGGGTCCTGGAGACTGAGAAGACGTCGGTATACACGGTGGACGTTTATGCGGGTGACCGGCACGTTGCTACGTTTGAGGGGATAGGGTTCAAGGTCGGATCTGGGGAGTAGGCCGGGGATGGTAAGACCCTCCCGTTACCGCTTTGCAAGATACTGCTGGTGATACTCCTCGGCCCGCCAGAACGTCCCCGCAGGCTCGATTGCGGTGACGATGGGGCGCCCAAACCTCCCCGAGTGCTCCATATCCTGTTTTGACGCCCGGGCCTCTGCCTCCTGCTCCGGAGTGTGGTAGAAGATCACCGACCGGTACTGTGATCCGATATCGGGCCCCTGCCGGTTGAGCGTGGTGGGGTCATGGATACTCCAGAAGAGGTCGAGGAGATCCTTGTAAGACACCAGCATAGGGTCGTATGTCACCTCCACAACCTCAGCGTGCCCGCTCCTCCCTGTACAGACATCGGCATACGTCGGGTTTGCAAGACTGCCCCCCATAAACCCCACCGCTGTATCTAAAACCCCCGGCAGGCGCCGGAAGGCCTCCTCAACACCCCAGAAACATCCGGCTCCAAATGTGGCCTTCTCTGATACCATGGTGGGCTATCAACCGGGTTTGAGAAAAACCTTGCCGGCGCTGCCCCGGGAGGGTAGATACTTATCTCTCATCGGCGATACCTACTCCCATGACTCTCGAATCTGATGCCGTAAAGACTGTTGCTCAGCTGATGACGCTCTCTGCACGGACGGCCCCGAAGGCAAGAGGTACGGATGTTATCCAGACGATGCTCGTGGCCGGAAAAGACCTGAAGATACTCGCACAGGCGATGCGGGAGTTCGGCGAGAGCCACGATGCCCCGTTCTTCATACGGGATGCAGGGAACGTCGAGATGAGTGATGCCTGCCTCATCATCGGCACACTTCTGGAGAGCACCGTGAACCTCGACTGCGGCGGGTGCGGGTACTCCACCTGTGCGGAGATGCTCCAGGCGCAGGAGGAGAACTCCGGAGAGACCACACCGTTCAGGGGTCCAAACTGCACCCTCAGGATGGCCGATCTCGGTATCGCGGTCGGATCTGCTGTAAAGACTGCGAGCATCCATAACGTCGACAACCGGGTTATGTACACCGCCGGCGTCGGCGCGCTCTCGCTCGGGTGGCTGGAGGGATGCGGTGTTGCGTATGGCATCCCGCTCCGGGCATCTGGAAAGAATATCTTCTTTGACCGCACACGGTAACCGGATACAACATGGCCATCATGAAGATCAGGGGAGGGGATCTCGATCTCGTCGAGTACGAGTTCACCTCCTTTGCACCCGGCGAGAAGATCAGGCCGTGCGGCCTTCGTAAGACCTACAACCTCTCACCGGTCACCGGCACCGTCATCGTTGATGCTCCTGCCCGGATCCACCTCACCGTGCTTGATATGAACCGGTTCTCCCCGGATCGCCCCGGAGGTGGCGGCATCGGGTTTGCCATCCAGACCTACTGCACCGCCGAGGTCGAGTGTACAGCATCGGGGATCGATATCGATTATACCCGCGAACCCATACTCCGGCACTTCGTGGAGGTCTTCAAGCACGTCGTCGGATACACCGGAGGGTTCCGGATCCGTGCGCGCGACCACATGCATGAACACGTGGGCCTCGGGTCCACGAGCACCATACTCATCACGGTCGCAAGCGCCCTCAACGCCGCGGTGGGATCCCCTCTGACCTCAAACCAGCTCCGCCTGCTTCTCGGCAACAACTTTGTCGAGGAGACCGAGACCAGAAATGTCGCGTTCGGGTTTGAGACGGGCGTCGGCCCGGCAGCCAGCATATACGGCGGGATGGTCGTTATGGGTGATGAGCTGACGCTTATCTACCAGCACGCATTTGCGGAGGGGATGCGGGTCTATATCGCCATCCCGCCATCAGATATCTCATCAGCGGGAGAGAAGGAGTTCGATCTCCTGATGAACAAGGCGCGGACCCTCGACTACCGCGACCGTACGCTGAAATCGTATCTCACCATGATGGATCTCATACCGGCGCTCGAACAGGGCAACCTTGCAAAGATCGGCGATGTGATCTGGGAGATCGAGTTCCGGGGATCAAAGCGCGCCGAGGTCGAGCACCACGGGTTTGAACTCTACCGCTACATGGCGGCTCTCCGGAACGCCGGCCTCGAGTTCGTCGGTATGAGTTCGGTCGGCCCCTCCATTGCCATCGTCACCGATCGCCCGGAGGACGAGGTCAGGACGATCCTCTCGTCCGTGGGCCTCAAGATCGCTATAGCAACAGAGGTTGACAACGAGGGGTTGAAGATCCGGGTTGAGGAGAGGGCGTAGAGACTCTTCGACATCCCTTTTTTTTACCCGGGTTGCCGGCGGGCAGCCACGGATACCGATAGGTTGCTCCTCCTCATCTCGATCGCGTGGTCGCGACCTCCACGTAGAAGAAGGGTTATAGCTGGGCGGCGGCAGCCCTGTTCATACCCGGGACTGCCACGCGCTTCTCAAGGATATTGACGGCGATGGTCGTGATCGTCACGAGGACAAGGTAGACGATGCCGACAACCATGAACGTCTCCGTGTAGATGAAGTACTTCGTCGCCACGTTCTTCCCCACACCGGAGAGCTCGACGACCGTGATCATGTAGGCGAGCGATGAGTACTTGATCAGGTAGATGAACTCGTTAGAGAGCCCTGGTATCGCCCGGCGGAGTGCCTGCGGCATGATGACGTTCCTGATCGCCTGCGCCCGGGTCATCCCCAGCGCCTGTGCGGCGATCATCTGGCCATCCTTGATCGAGAGGAGAGCGCCCCGGATATACTCGGAGTTGTAGGCACCGTTACAGAGGATAAACCCGATAACCGATGCGGTGAATGCGGTGAAGGTGATCCCTATCGACGGGAGACCGAAGTAGAGGATGAAGAGGAGGAGGAGGAGCGGTGTTCCCTTGATGAGGAAGACGAACATCTTGCAGACCCATGAGAGAACAGGACCGCCGTACTGTCTCCCCGCCGCGACGCCGATCCCGAGCGCGAGGCCGAACGGTGCGGACCATACGATCAGCTTCAGGGTTATAACCAGCCCCTGCATCAGCGCCGGGAGGAGGATATCAAAGATGAAGGCGATCTGGTCCATACCTATCTCTCAGTCTCCCCGGTAACTATCGAACTGACCGATGAAGTTCTTCATCCGGGTGAATCGCGGATCGTGCATGAGCAGATCCGGCGTCCCCTGCTCGGCCACGACGCCGTTCTCCATGAAGAGGATCTCGGTCGCCACCGAGCAGGCGAACCCCATCTCGTGGGTGACGACGAGCATCGTCATCCCCTGCTGGGCGAGTTTCCTCATGACCTCGAGCACCTCGCGGGTCAGTTCGGGGTCAAGCGCGGATGTCGGTTCATCGAAGAGGATGACATCCGGGTCCATGGCAAGCGCCCGGGCGATGGACACCCGCTGGGCCTGGCCCCCGGAGAGCTCGGCCGGGTAGTGGTCGGCCCAGTCTTCCAGCCCCACCTGCCGGAGTTCGATGAGGGCCTTCTCGCGCGCCTCGCTCTTGCTCATACCCCTGACCTTGAGCAGCGCCAGTTCAACGTTCTTGAGCGCGGTGAGGTGGTCGAAGAGGTAGTAGTTCTGAAAGACCATCCCGATCTTCTGCCGGAAGTAGTTGATCCGGGCTCCCGAGTTCGTGACCTCCTCGCCGTCGAGCCAGACACTCCCGCGGTCGGGTACCGTCAGTTGATTGATGCACCGGAGAAGCGTGCTCTTTCCTGTCCCGGACGGGCCGATGAAGACCTTCGTCTCGCCTCTCCTGACATCAAACGAGATCCCGCGGAGTACCTCATTATTCCCGAAGGATTTGTGTATATCCTCAACCCTCAGCACAATGTTGTTATCATTCATGTTCTACACCGCTCCGGATCCAAATCCGGGAATAGCGATCCTCCTCTCCAGTCCGTGCAGGACTTTGATGCCCCCGTAGTTCAAGAGGATGAATATCCCCGCCGAGACAAGGAAGATCGGCATAGTCAGGTAGGTCTGTGCGACGATCCTTGATGTGATAGTGAGCAGTTCAGCGACCCCGATGGCGTAGCAGACCGCAGAATCGGTCAGCATGTTGGGGTACTCATTTGACCATCCTGGAAGCGCTATGCGCATCGCCTGGGGGAGAATAACGGAACAGATGGCGACAAACCTGCTCATCCCGAGAGAGCGAGCCGCGATCATCTGCCCTTCGCTGATCGACTGGATGGCCCCCCGGAAGATCTGGGACTGGTATGCCGCCCCCCGGAGACCCAGCACGACCGCGCCGACGAAGAACGCCGGTACATCACCGAGCCCGATCCCGGGAAATATGCCAAACCAGAAGAGGAAGAGCAGAACGAGGATGGGGAGACCCCGGAAGAACCAGACATAGACCCCGATGACCCAGCGTACCGGGCGCGAGCCGTAGACCTGACCGAGCGCCATGGGCAGCCCGAGAAGGACGCCGATGCCAAGCGCGATCAGGACAAGGCCGAGCGTGGCGGCAATGCCTGTGACGATGTACGGAGACCAGTCGATAAGGATTGACAGAACGTCCATTTGGCTATCCCTGAATTATTGTGCGCCTCTTCCCTCAGCCGGGAGGGAGAGAACCGGCCACTCTACGAATTGTTTTGACGGAAAACAAAATAAACGTTCCCTAATTTTTTCCAGATCCCGGATGAGTGCGGGGCAACCTGTTCGGGGGGAGATAGAGAGTCCTGCTCATCTTCAGTGACCGGGTAGCCGGGGTCTGAGGGGCGCTGTTTTTGCCAGAAAGAGCCGATCCTTCGAGTCCTCCTCCTTCCGGCAGGCCGGTCAGGCGCCGGTTGATCGCATGCCCGGGATCTCCAGCAACACTTAAGTATACAGGGCTGAGATGAGAAGAGTATGCCACAAGCATCCGATATCAGGATCCCTCTTGATGTGCCTCCGGGGGAGAGAGAGAGGTACCGGGAGAACTACCGAAGGATAACACACAATACCGGGAAACTGATGCTCTTTGCCGGCGACCAGAAGATCGAGCATCTCAACGATGACTTCGCCGGGGAGGGCATCCACCCGGATGATGCTGACCCCGAACACCTCTTCAGGATCGCAAACAAAGGGAGGATCGGAGTCTTTGCAACACAGCTCGGGCTGCTCGCCCGGTACGGCGGGGACTACCCGGATGTGCCCTACCTGGTCAAACTCAACTCGAAGACCAACCTGATCAAGACGGCCCAGAGCGACCCGGCCAGCTCAGAGCTCTACCACGTCCGGCAGGTAGTTGACCTCCGGGATGAGTCGGGCCTCTCGATTCTCGGCGTCGGCTACACCGTCTACCTCGGGAGCGAGTACGAACCTCTGATGCTCTACCAGGCGGCGCAGGCTGTCTACCAGGCGCATAGACACGGCCTTATCACCGTGCTCTGGATGTATCCACGGGGCAGCGCGGTCAAGGACGAGCGCGATCCTCACCTGGTCGCGGGCGCAGCGGGGGTCGCTGCGGCGATCGGGAGCGACTTTGTGAAGGTAAATCCGCCAAAAATCGAAGGAGTGGCCGATGCGGCGCTTCTCCAGGAGGCCGTGGCAGCTGCCGGGCGGACGGGTGTCGTCTGTTCGGGCGGATCACAGGTGAGCGTGCCGGAGTTCCTGCAACAGCTCCATGACCAGATCCACATCGGTGGTGCGGTCGGGAATGCGACCGGGAGAAACATCCACCAGCGGTCGCTCGATGAGGCGGTGCGGTTCTGCAACGCGATATCAGCGATCACCCTCGACGGTGCGAGCGTGGGCGACGCGATGAGTATCTACGGGGGAGGATAGTGGTATGACGACAGTCGGCGTCCTGACCGGAGGAGGAGATTGTCCCGGATTGAACGCGGTGATCCGTGCGGTTGTGCGGGCCGGGGCGAAGTACGGGTTTGATACGATCGGGATCCGGGATGGATGGCACGGACTGGTTGTCGGAGATGTCGAACCGCTCACCGATTACTCGGTGAGCGGGATCCTCCCGAAGGGGGGGACGATCCTCGGAACGTCGCGGACAAACCCCTTCAAGAGCGAGGCTGACATCCAGCGGGTGCGCGACAACATAAGGAGGTTCGGGATCGATGCGCTGGTCGCGATCGGGGGCGAAGATACGCTCGGTGTCGCGAATAAACTCTCAAAGCTGGGTATACCGGTGGTCGGAGTCCCAAAGACCATCGATAACGACGTCGCTGCGACCGATTACACCTTCGGGTTTGATACCGCTATCTCGATCGTCACCGAGGCGATCGATCGCCTCCACACGACGGCGGAGTCGCATCACCGGGTCATGGTGGTGGAGGTGATGGGCCGGCATGCCGGGTGGATCGCGACGATGGCCGGGATCGCGGGCGGAGCGGACCAGATACTCATCCCGGAGATCCCGTTCGATCTCGATGAGGTCACCCGGCACCTCCAGGCGCGCCACGATAAGGGGAAGAAGTTCAGCATCGTCGTGGCCGCCGAGGGCGCCCGGCCGAAGGGGATGGAGGATGCGATCACCCAGTCCGACAGGGTTGATGAGTTCGGGCACGCGACGCTCGGCGGTATCGGGATATACCTGCGCGATGAACTCGAGAAGAGGTTCGGTATGGAGGCGCGGGTGACGGTGCTCGGGCATGTCCAGCGGGGCGGGATCCCGACAGCACACGACCGGGTGCTCGCGACCCGGTTCGGGGTGGCGGCGGTGGAGCTCATCAAGGAGAAGGACTTCGGGAAGATGGTCGCGCTCCGGGGGAATGATATCATAGCGGTCCCGCTCGAGGAGGCGGTGGCGCACCTCAAGACCGTGGATATGGATCTCTACAAGATCGCAAGCATCTTTTATGGCGGGTAGCCTCTATCAGGCCACCCTCTGATCGCTACCTCAAACCAGGTTTTGAGACCATCCCTCGCCACCCGTCCGGCTGAAAAACCCTGCGGCGAGCCCGCCGGTGGCGCTACGCTCAGGACGTATGAGCCAGGCGCCGCCCGGGGCGAAGAATACTGCTGACCACCCACACCAGAGAGCAGGCGCTCCCGGGGGCGAAAGGATATATCGGTGAGCGCACACTGGATACATCTCCTCTTAACCTGACCCTGCCATGAGAGGTAATTTCCGGCGTGCCATCGCCTTTGCCCGGGAGACCATGCGTCTGCCGGCGAAGGCGGAGAGGGATCTCCGTCCCTCAGACCCTGTCTTCTTCCTCCGGTTCGCCCGCCCGATCTGGAAGGTGGGCGTTCTGGCCCTCGTAGCCATGGTTCTTGTCTCCGCCGCAAAGACCGTCCTCCCGCTCAGCATCAAGTTCTTCATCGACAACGTCCTGCTGGGCGAGACCCCTGACCCCGGGAGCCTCCTTGCAGGGGCCGGCGGGCTCCTCTCATCGCTCAACGCCCTCGTCGCCGCCCCCCTGGTGCTCGGGTTCTTCACCGGCAGCATGGATCTCGTCAGGAACTACTGGACGGCACGGTTCCGGGAAGACTACGCCTTCAACCTCCAGACCGCACTCTTCGAGCACGTCCTGGGCTTCCCGCTCTCGTACTTCAAGTCGCAACAGACCGGCTACATCCTCTCCCGCCTCTCAGACGACGTTCAGATCCTGCAGTACACCATCTCCCAGTACCTCCCCCAGATCGTTGCAAACGCCCTCTACGTCGTCTTCGCCTTCGCGATCCTCTGCACCTTAAACCTCAGGCTGACCTTTGTCGTCGTCGCCTTCATCCCCCTCTACCTCCTGG
>JAAYND010000199.1 GCA_012521035.1 Methanomicrobiales archaeon | reverse complement strand
TCGGGGACGCCTCCCCGGCTTGCGCCCCGCCCGGGCTCTTTCCCCGAGAGCCCCCGCTCCTGCGCGGGAGCCGCTGCGGAGGGACTGTATGGTTCTCTTTGCCGGGGAGGGGGTTCCCTCCCCGAGCCCCTCCCCGGGTGATAGTCACCACGGTACGGCGTATGGGATGGTGTGAAGGGAGGGCGGAATCGGGGTCGTCTTCCCGGGCCGACTTTTCCGGGGATATCGCCTGCACTGCCCTGATCTTTGTGGGGCGGAATGGGTGAGAGGAGAGCGGTGTATGAGATGGTGCCGGCGAAGGGCGGAATCGGGGCCGGCATCCCGGGCAGGCTTTTCCGGTGATATCGCGACTACTGCCCCCGCCCACGGGGGCGGGGGAGGAGCGCCGGAGGCGCGGGCGGGGTGGGGGAGATAGGAGAGCGGTGTATGGCGAGATGCCTGTGGAACACATGTTTGGGACTGGCACCCCCGGCTTGCGCCCCGCCCGGGCTCTTTCCCCGAGAACCCCCGCTCCTGCGCGGGAGCCCTGTGGAGGGCCGGTATGGTTCTCTTTGCCGGGGAGGGGGTTCCCTCCCCGAGCCCCTCCCCAGGCGATAGTCACCACGGTCCGGCATGTGGGATGATGTGGTGGAAGGGCGGAATCGGGATCGCCTCCCCGGGCAGGCCCTCCCCGGGCGATATCCCCACGGTCCGGTGCATGAGATGATGCCGGCGAAACGCACATTCAGGGTCGCCTCCCCGGGCCGGCCTTTCCGGTGATATCACATGCGCTGGCCCGATCCACGCGGGCGGGGCGGGGGAGAGAGGAGAAGACACATTCAGGGCCGGCTTATCCAGAACCACCCCACCCCCGCCCCCCCGGAGATCGGCGCCCTCCCCGGGTGATCGTGCGAATTTCAGTCTCTACAGGCGAAGAACTGGTCAATCCGCGATGTCCGGGCAGATCTGGAAAGGTGGGGCGATCATATATAGAGGAGACGCGGATATGCGGGGCTCACCTGGTGTGAGCGGCCTTGAGATACAGATGGGTAACTTGCACGACCGGTTGACCGTGTAGCGCCGGCCCTGGATGTTTCGGCCGGAGGCGGCACGATCATATTGGAATGCCATATTGGAGTGGAGTTGCCTGGAGTAGAGTTGCCTGGAGTAGAGTTGCCGGCCGTTTCTACCGGGGATATGCCGGAGCGACTCCGGAAGGGTGATGCACATGAAAAAAAATGGTCTTCATACTGTGGATGGGAAGAGACGGGCGCCATTCAAGCGCATCCTTGTAGGGGGTCTGATCTTCTGCATGCTGCTTTCGGCAATACCTGCCGGGGTGGCAGCAAGTGAGGTGGTATCGTTTCTGGACGCCAACCTTGAGGCTGCGGTGCGCGAGGAGCTGGGGATATCCGGGGGGGATATTACGGATGATGATATGGCTGCACTCCGCGTCCTTGATGCCGATGAGAGGGAGATCAGCGATCTGACGGGGCTTGAATATGCGATAAATCTGCGGGACCTTGACCTCGAGGATAACCAGGTGAGTGATCTCGGTCCTCTCGCAAACCTGACGAACCTCTGGAAGCTTGACCTTGAAGGCAACCAGGTGAGCGATCTCAGTCCTCTTGCGAACCTGACAGACCTGCGGGATCTTGATCTTGAGGATAACCAGGTGAGCGATCTCGGTCCCCTTGCGAACCTGACGAACCTGCGGAACCTCGACCTCGAGGAGAACCAGGTGAGTGACCTCAGCCCTCTCGCGAACCTGACAGACCTGCGGAAGCTTGACCTTGAGGATAACCAGGTGAGCGACCTCGGTCCTCTCGCGAACCTGACCCGCCTCCGGGAACTCGGTCTTGAGTCCAACCAGGTGAGTGATCTCAGTCCTCTCGTAAACCTGACGCGCCTGAAGAAGCTTGACCTCGAGGAGAATCAGGTGAGTGACCTCACCCCTCTCGCCGGCCTGCCGTATCTGCGGGACCTTGACCTTGAGTCCAATCGGGTCAGTGACCTCACCCCCCTTCTCGATAGTAAACTCAGCCGGGGGAGCTCTGTGAAGTTATACCACAACGATCTCGACTTCACCCCGGGATCCGCTGCAATGCGCGATATCGAGGCGCTGGAGGAGAGAGGGGTGGATGTCAGTTATTGATCAGGTAGACGGTCTGAACACAGTCTCCCGGTGAATCGGGGTGGTACCTGTCACCGGATCCGGCGGATACGGATCAGAGGCAGCGGATACGGACCAGAGACAGCGGCTCCGGTCTTCAGCCACCCCGCCGGCTGGATCGATATCGGCGGTGGAATCCCGGACCCCGGGCGAGGTTTGACTGCGCTGCATCGGTCAGGTAACCGCGGTTGCCGAAACCTCTTCCAGCGGCATGCGGAGATCGGTGAGCAGGCGGTCTATGGAGTCCACGTACTCCACCCTGATCCCGTAGTTCTCCTCGATGTACTCTTTCGTATCCACGGCGGCCGGTCGCCGCCTCATAACACTCAGTCCGCCGAGGGCCCAGATCTCCTCGCGGTACTCGTACATCCGGTTGTTCTTCCCCGGGAGGAGCAGGAGTGTCTTCCCGCTCGCTGCAACAGCCTCGGCCTTCATGAGGATCCCCCCGACCGGGCCTATCTCCCCGTTCTCATCGATGGTCCCGGTCACGGTCGCGTTCTCGTTGAGCGAGAACCCCTCAAGCACCGAGAGGAGGAGCGCGGCCATCAGTGCCCCCGCACTCGGGCCGTCGACCTCCGAGACCTCTTCCGGCCCCTGGATGCTGAAGATGATATCACTTGCCGAGAGGTTCATGTGAGAGCGGTTCTCTGCTACAGCGACCGCGTGGTTTGCAGCATCCTGGAAGACCACTCCCATGAGAGGGGTGGTCTGGATGAGCACCCGGCCCCGCCCGGGTGCGACCTCGACAGAGACCTCCACCATCGCACCCTCCTCGGTCACCCTGCCCGGAACAAAAGGGCCGCCCCGGGTGCCCTCGATCTTCTGGAGGATAACCGGCACATGCATCGATGCCGTGCCTCCATCTCCCACCTCCCTCCCCGTCAGGACCGGGACCGGGCATACATCATCATCCGGGGGCCGGGAGAGGACTCTGGCCGACTCTCCCCCCGGAACAAGCGCTACGACCAGTAGGCAGACGTTCATGATGAGCGATAGAATGAGTAGAATCGCCAGGGTCCTCTCCCGCGTGGGCATATGGTACCCGGGTATCGTTCGTCCTGATATACCTTTCCAGGGATAGATGCAGGAGGATGCTATCTCTGATTCACCGAACTCTATCTTCGCCCGGATACCTGATCACTGATGAACAGGATCTCGTGTTGTGCGGGTACAATCAAAAAAAAGGGGGTCTGGAGGCGATCCATCAGGTAGGGCGTTTTTTTGAGTGGCTCCCCGGTTTATCCTCACTCTGGCGGAGATCCTCAGGATCTTCCGATGGTAGGGTCGCTTCCGGGGATACGTCAAAGTATGACTCGATGACTGAATCGTTCTCGCGATCGTGATACTGCTTCCCTCTGCTCCGGGTCTCCATCCAGAGGCGGATCTGCTGGAGTAGTGTCACGTGACTCATTCCTGTTATCGGCAGTGGGGAGATTCCCCTCTGACGTATGCCATTCTGGTACCCGAGGATAAATCTATTATGATACGTCATTCTGCCGATATTGCCGCAAATAATTGCTATATTTGAAGAAGAGTGCTTATATGAGGATATTTCAATCCCGTCTCTCCTTCACGTACGCCGGAACATCCGATCGAGTCTCTGCTTATCAAACGCCACCACCGTCGGCCTCCCATGCGGGCATGTCCAGGGGGTCTTCGTCCGGGCGAGCTGTGCGAGGAGACGCTCCTGCTGGTCATGCGTGAGGCGGACGCCGGCCTTCACCGCACCCCGGCATGCTATGATGCAGGTGACCGCCTCCCGCCGGTCGGGGCCGGTGCGGGATGTTCCGGCGAGGATCTCGGCGATCGTCTCCCTGATACCTTCGGGGTCTTCAAGTGCACCAGGCCCTGCCGGCACCGACCGGACGGCGAACGTATCCCGGCCGAACTCCTCGACCACGAACCCCTCCTCCCCGAGGATCGGTATGAGGTCGCGGAGTGCGGCGGACTCCCGTGGCGGGAGGGAGAGGATGGCGGGCATGATCAGCTCCTGGGTCGTGGGCTCTGCATCACGTCTCTCTGCGACCTGGTCGTAGAGGATCCGCTCGTGGGCGGCGTGCTGGTCGATGAGGTAGAGGGCACCATCGGTCCCCTCGGCCACGATGTAGGTCGCCGCCACCTGTCCTACCGGCCTCATGGTGGGGAGGAGGTTCTCTTCTCCCGGCATCTCCGTCCTCCGGAGCTGTCGATCCGAGAGGCTGAGGGCCCGGTGGTGACCTGCGTAGGCGACCTCAGGCTCGGCGACCGGTTGTGCCGGTATGGGCTCATCGGCGGTGATCCGCTGCTGCACCGGCGCGATAGGCACTTCGTGTGCGAGGTCGCACCCCGCGAGCGTCTCCTCGACGGCATCCCTGATCGCGGAGACGATCTCAGACTCCCGCGAGAGCCGGACCTCCCGCTTGGTCGGGTGGACGTTGACATCCACGAGAGTGGTATCCAGAGATATATCGACGAACGCCACCGGGTAGCGGTCCCGCGGGAGGAGGGTTCCGTAGCCCTCCCGTATGGCGGCGGCGATCTGCCGGGCGGTGATGCTCCGGGCGTTTATGCTTATAGAGATCCCTGAGGGGTTTCCCCGGCTCTCCGCCGGTTGGGATATGTATCCGCTGATCCGGAGGAGGGGGGTCTTTGCATCGATGGGGATGAGAGTCCGGGCAAGCTCGGCACCGTATATACCCGCGATGGCATTCAGGAGCCCGCCCGATCTCTGGGTTGAGATCCGTTCTTTCCCGTTGTGCATCACGCGGATCGAGACCTCACCGTGAGCGAGCGCGAGGTTTTCTGCGACCCCGTATATGTGGGCGAGCTCGGTGTTCCTGCTCTTCAGGAACTTCCGGCGTGCAGGGGTGTTGTAGAAGAGACTCTTCACGATCACCGTCGTCCCCTCCGGCGCCCCGACATCGCCGCGCTCTATGACCTCTCCGCCCCGGACCACCACCCTCGTCCCGGCGAGTGCGCCTGAGTCACGGGGCCGGGTGACCAGTGTCACCTCCGCGACGGCGGCGATGCTCGCGAGCGCCTCCCCCCGGAACCCCAGGGTCCGGATCTGCGAGAGATCGGTGATATCCCGGATCTTGCTCGTCGCATGCGGCTGGAACGCGAGCACCGCCTCCTCTGCGCTCATCCCTATGCCGTCATCGGTCACCCGGATCATCGTGATCCCCGCGAGATCTGACTGGATCTCGACGAGGATACTCGATGCCCCCGCATCGATGGCGTTCTCCAGGAGTTCCTTCACGACCGATGCCGGCCGCTCAACGACCTCGCCTGCCGCGATCTGGTTTGCCACGTCGGGATCGAGTATCTGTATCTTCATCTCAACTCCTCGTTTGCGAGTTTCTGGAGCCGGCAGAGGGCGTTTAGAGCATCTATCGGTGTCATCTCGTTCGGGTCCAGGGCTTTGAGTTCCCTGACCGCGGGGTTCTCCTCCACAACCCCTTCACCGGGGTCGACGAGGAGCATCTGGGTGTAGCGGGGGGCACGCGCCCCGCCGCCGGAGTATTCCCGCTCCGCCGCCTCTTTGAGGATCGTCATCGCCCGGTCGGTCACCTTCTTTGGTATACCGGCGAGGCGGGCCACGTGGATACCGTAGCTCCTGTCGGTCGCGCCGGGGATGATCTTTCGGAGGAAGACGACGTCGCTTCCGGTATCTCTCACCGCGAAATGGAAGTTCTTGACCCGCGCAAGCGTCCCTTCGAGGTCGACCAGGTCGTGGAAGTGGGTTGCAAAGAGCGTCCGTGGCCCGGCGACCGCCTTTCCGTGCAGGAACTCGACCACCGCCCGCGCGATCGAGCATCCGTCGAGCGTGCTCGTCCCGCGCCCGATCTCATCAAGGATCACGAGACTCTGCGGTGTGGCGTTGTTCAGTATGTTTGCAAGTTCAAGCATCTCCACCATGAACGTAGACTGCCCGGATGCGAGGTCGTCAAACGCCCCTACCCGGGTGAAGACCCGGTCGACGACCCCGATCGTCGCGTGGCGTGCCGGGACATAACTCCCCATCTGGGCCATGATGCAACAGAGCGCCACCGTCCGCATGTAGGTGGACTTGCCGGCCATGTTCGCCCCGGTGATGATCATGATCTGGTCGCCGGCGGCGTCGAGTTCGGTGTCGTTTGGGACGAACGGGACGGGGAGGTTTTGTTCCACCACAGGATGACGACCGTCCCTTATGATGATCCGGCCACTCTCCTCGATCACCGGGCGGGAGTAGCCGTAGCGGGCGGCGACCTCACCGAGGGCCGCATAGACATCGAGGAGCCCGATCGACCGGGCGGTCGCCTGGAGGCCGGGGACGTGTACCGCAAGCGTTCGAACGAGTTCTCCGTATATCTCGGCCTCAAGCGCTTCAAGCCGCTCCTCGGCGGTCGCGATCATCGCTTCCTTCTCTTTTAAGTCCGGGGTCGTGTAGCGCTCGGCGTTTGCGAGTGTCTGCCGGCGCTCGTACTCCGGCGGGACAAGGTGTATGTTTGGTTTTGTCACCTCGATGTAGTAGCCAAAGACCCGGTTGTAGCTGACCTTGAGCGACTTGATGCCGGTCCGCTCCCGCTCCTGCTGCTGGAATGTGGCGATCCAGTTCTTCCCGGTCGCAGCGAGGTTCCGGAGTTCATCGAGTTTCCCGTCAAACCCCTCCCGGATCATCCCCCCGGACTTCGCGAGGGCGGGGGGGTCGTCTGCGATCGCTCTCGCGACGAGGTCGATGGCGCCGGCGTGATCGCTCATGGCGTCGAGCGCCTCCCCGAGAAGGGCCGGAGAACTCTCGTCGAATAGTGCTTTTATACCCGGTATCCGCTCAAGCGACTCCCTGAGTGTCACGAGATCCCGGGGGCCGGCGTTCCCGTAGGCGATCCTCCCTGCGATACGCTCGATATCCGCGAGATCGCCGAGGGTTGACCGGAGTTCCTGCCTCTCGATGACGTGGTCGAAGAAGTACTCCACCGCATCGAGTCTCGCGTCGATCGCAGACTTCCCGGCGAGCGGGCTCACCACAAACGACCGTATCGTCCGGCTCCCCATGGGCGTCCCGGTGAGATCGAGGGTGGCAAGAAGCGTGTTACCTTCGCTGCTCCCGCGGATGTTCGTCGTGATCTCGAGGTTCCGGAGCGTGATGGCATCGAGTGCCATGTTCCCCGCCGGGATCCGGGTCGCGATGCCCGTGATGTGGGGGAGGGCCGACTGCTGTGTCTCCTGGGCGTAGAGGAGCGCTGCCCCGGCTGCGGCTATGGATGTGGTCATCCCGTCGCACCCGTAGCCCTCAAGCGTAGTCGTCCCGAACTGCTCGCAGAGACGTGTATACGCTGTATCGGGGTCGAATGCCCCGGCGCTGTAGCGGCTCACCCGCACACCGAGTCCCTCAAGCCTCCGGGGGAGGTCGCCATCGATCCCCTCCGGCATGACCGTCTCCGTCGGGCGATGCCTGACGACCTCAGAGACGATATCTGCGTAGTTTCGCTCATTGCTGCCCGAAGAGACGAAGAACTCTCCCGTGGAGACATCCAGGAACGCAAGGCCGACGGCGCCTTTCCGGTCGGGGGCGACCGCCATGAGGTACCGGGCGCCTGATGACTTTAGCATCGCCGGATCGATGAGGGTTCCCGGGGTGACCACCCTCGTGACATCCCGCTTCACGATCCCCTTCGCGGTCTTTGGATCCTCCACCTGATCGCAGATCGCCACCCGGTAGCCCTTCCCCACCAGGCGGGCGACGTAGCTCTCGGCGGCGTGGAGGGGGACACCCGCAAGCGGCATCCGCTCGCCGTCCTTATCCCGGCCACGGGATGTCAGCACGATATCGAGTTCCCGGGCCACGATGACGGCATCCTCACCGAAGGTCTCATAGAAGTCCCCCATCTGGAAGAAGAGGATGGTATCGGGGTGCCGGGCCTTCATCGCGTAATACTGCCGCATCGCCGGGGTTGGTCCGCTGGTCATCGTTTCTCTTCAGTAATTCCACATGGTATCACATAAGGTACTCGCACGGGGATTCTGGCCCCGGATCCCTGCCAAACTAAATA
>JAAYND010000198.1 GCA_012521035.1 Methanomicrobiales archaeon | reverse complement strand
TCCATGGGTGGTTCTGTCAGCCTCTTCTGCTCTGCACAAGTATTAAGATTGCGCAAGCGAGGGCCGGGAGGAGGGCGGGTAGCGGGGTGGCGGCCGGTGTGGTCGTCGCCGCAGGGGGGGCGGTGGTTGCGGTGACGACGGAGGTCGTTGGCTGGGCAGGTGCCCCTTCGGGGATGAGGACGGTGTAGGATCCGCCCTCGGTTATCTCAGCCGCGATCTGGCCATCTTCGATCTTTGAGGGAATTATCACCCAGTTACCGTTCTCAAGCCGCGCGATCGAAGCTGTGGTAGCGGGTGCCGGGAAGGAGATGACCGCGCGGGGGGTGAACGTGTGGTCTGCCGGGGTCACAGCATATGCGCGCCCGGCCATGGACCAGCCGGCGGGGAAGGTGCCCTCGACAGCTCGCGAGAGGAGGCTTGTGCCTCCGACATCAGCTCCTGTGAGGGAGACCCTGCCGTCAGCGGAGGTGGTGGCTCCTGGTGGGGTAGGGTCTTGTGGGTAGGGTTGGCTGGGGGAGCTAGAACTTGAAGAACCGCCGCTACTGCCGGTAGATCCACTCGATGAAGGGGATCCTATGGCGATCTTCTTTGAGAGTGCCTCCGATCCACCGACATGGACAGCGATCGTCGCAGTCCCGTGTTTGATCCCTTCAAGGGCAAAGGAAATTTTGCCGTCACTCTCTCCTCTCTTTGTGCCCTTCATCGTCATCTCAGAGACGATGCTCGTAGTTGAGGATGCAGCCCGCCCATTGAGGGTGATAGCTTCATATTTCCCGCTAGTGATGCTGTAGGGCTGGGTGGCACTATATTCGCCCCCGATAGCATCTCCGCTCAGGGCATATTCGGTCCCTCCCTTCCTGGCCGAGAGCCCGGTCCAGCTCGTGCCCCGGGTATACGCGCTCACCTCTCCTGAGTCGAGGGAGAAGGGGAGGTTGAGGTTACGAGCTATAAAAGCAAATTCTTCGCCGGGATTTACATCAAATTCTCCTCCGATACTGAGCGAAAATGTGTCACCGTCAGAGAGCCCTTTTACGTCCACAGTAACTGTATCACCAGGATCAATCTTTTCCGGGGATATAGAGACCGTTGCTGCCATTGCAGTGGAGATCAGGAAGGAGAGCAGGATTGCAAACATAACGTGTTTTCTCATTGAGGGTAGCTCCTTATTGGTCAGATCATGTACAGATTGGCGTTCAAAATAAAAAGGTTTATGAAATGGTAAAGTAAATTGAAATATCATGAACCCTAAAGAAGTTCTGTTGCTACTGGGCGTTCTCGTAGCCCTTTTTTGTGTCCCTGCGGCAGTAGCCGCTGATGATGGGGGCTTCTACATCACAGTAACGGCGGATACCGCTAAAAAATATGATGGTATCGCTATCAAAACCGTTAAAGCCTTCGATCCTCTGGATACCAAAAAAGCTTGGGTGACTCTAGATACTGCGGGTGGTAAGTCCATTATGAGTCCGCAGATCGAAAGTATCTCCCGGAATTTTAGCAGCGAGAAAGAGAGCTACAAGGGAGTAACCATTGATGTAAAGAAGGTGAGCGATCGTACCACCTGGGATGACTCTCCGCTTGAGTATCAGCACCCCGCCTACATCGGACCGGTGTTCCCGGGTTTCACAGTGAAAGTCCCGGGCAAGGAAGGCAATGTCCTCTTGATCAGGTATCCGGATAATGTTGATGGAGGAGCCAGTTTCACTGAGATCTTCAACTCGGCAGAGAAAGAGGTATATCTGTTCGCTGAAAAAGGTGCCTTATACTACACCAAATCATCGAAACAGGCCCATAGTTACCCCGGTGGGACGATTGAATATGATGAAGGCGACCTGAACTACACGCTGGTTCAGAATGAAGTTAAGCTTGATAGCTTCATTTTCGACAAAGGGGATCTTGGCAATATCAAGAAGCCTCGAACCGGGGAGTACCTCCTCGCAGCGGTGAAGTATAACAAGGGTGATGAGACACTATCCGTTTACGCCGCTACGCCGATCCTCATCCTTGATAAAGATACTGCGGTTACAGCCACAGATACCTACTATAAGAACTCCGGCGGAGATATGGATGTCCAATTTGGCGATGCAGATAAGATTGCCTACGCTCTGATCAAGAAAGGCGAGACATACGATCTCTTGGTAGATGTTGATACCAAGAAACTTGCAGGTGAGTTCAAGGCGACCTCGATGACTGATCTGGTCTCCATGCTGAAGTCAACCACCGAGTCGGATAACTCGGTCACCTACGCTCTGACTCTTGCTGGTGAAAAGGTAAAGGAGGGTAGCACCGGCCTCGTCATCGCTGAAGGTTACGGATGCGCAGGTTACGCTGAAGACAAGTCTGTGAATATCGAAGCCGATACCCTCAAAGCCCTCAAAGCCGGCACCTACTCTCTCTACGCGCTGGGCATGACGGGCCAGAAGGTCACCGCAATTGATCAGAAGGAGATCGCGATTGCAGAGTCCAGACCCACCCCCCCCTCCAGCGGCGGTGGCGGTGGCGGCGGTGGTGTTACCACCCCGAGCGGCCCTGATATCCCTGTCTCCCATGAGAGGAGTGCCAGCGTTACGACAGACAGTAGCGGTGTCGTGACCCAGGCCATCGAGGTCAGCGCCGTGGATGCGGTTGCAAGCCTCCTCGTGCCGACCGGCGTCGTGGCGCTTGACAAGGAAGGTAACCCGCTCTCCGAGATCTTCATAGACCCCCTCGCGAGCGCTGAGATGCCCGCAATCCCGGCCGGCGCAACATTCAGCTTCGCCGGCTACGTCTATGAGGCAGGCCCTGCTGGCGCTACATTCGATCCACCGATCACACTCACGTTCAACATCCCTGAGGACATCTGGGACTCCCTCGACATCGAAGGTAACGACCTCGTTGTGAAGTGGTACAATGAGGAGACTGGCGAGTGGGAGTCTGTCCCGACAACCCTCGACATGAGCACCCGGAGCGTTAACGCAGAGGTCAGTCACTTCACCATATTCGCGCTCTTCACCGAACCAGCAACAGTAACTACACCTACTGATACAACGACCCCAACAACCCCGCCTGCTGAAGGCGACCTCCCCGCTGGCGAATTCCCCATGACGACGGTCCTTGCGATCTTCACAGTACTCGTCATCGTGATCGCGGCGGGCTACTTCTTCATGGTGCGGAAGTAACCCTAACACCTTTTTTTCTGGAATATTTGGATACACGGCCCCCTGGAAAAGACCACCGTCTGCCGGCGATTGAGCCTCCCATCAGCAGACCTATCCCTCCCCACCGCCCACCTATCCGGCATGGCAAGACAAAACCTCCTCGACTCCCTCAACCCCGATCAGGCCGCGTCCGTCCTCATGCGGCTCGCCCGCGCCGACCCCGCTATCGCGGCCCGGGCGGATGCCATCGCGCGCGATCTCCTCGGCTCGATCGACAGCG
>JAAYND010000197.1 GCA_012521035.1 Methanomicrobiales archaeon | reverse complement strand
GATGATTCTGATGAATTTACAAGATATATATAGTACGAACACCCCACGCTCTCTATGAGCAAAACCTTCTCGCGTATCCTCGCCAGGAAGAAAGTGATGAGTAACGACGGTATGCTCATCGGATCCGTCAGGAATGTCATGGTCGACCTCACCACGGGGCAGGTTATCGATCTGATTGTAAAACCCGACGATACATTCAGGACTGATGGTTACAGGATGGACGGAGACCGGATGTTCGTACCGTTTGAGGCGGTAAAAGACATAAAAGACTATATCGTCGTCGATCGCTACCTGTTGAAGAGATAGGGATAATACTCTTTTATCGCCTCGACAAACCCGTCTCCATACGTCCCCCGGGTCACCCGATCCGCCACTGACCGTATCGACTCCTGAGCATTCGCAACCGCCACACCGACGCCCGCCACCTCGATCATCTCGATATCATTCTCCGAGTCTCCGATAGCCAGGATCTCAGACGGGAGGAGCTCCATCTCCCCCATGAGACCCCGTAGCGCCGTCCCCTTGCTCACGGCCGGATCCTGAATATGGATCGCAAAGCCCGTGTCCAGCACCTGCGCAGGGAGGCTATGGGCACGGACGACGGCCTTCACCTCATCGGGGTCAACCTTCCGGGCAAAAGCCACGTCGGCAAACCTGTAGCGCGCACTGAGGAGTTCGAGTTCGATCCCCTCCCGCGCGAAGTGATCCCTGATGACATCAAACGTCTCCAGGCATATATCCTGGTTGCCGGGGATATGGAGGGTGCCTCTAAACCCCCGGCGGTAGACGCCACCGTTCTCGCTGATGATTGTTCCCTTCGTTCCGATCATCCGGCAGAGTCCATCCATGAAACAGACGGTGTTGCCGCTTGCAAGCACCACCTCGATACCGGAATCTATGAGAACCCTGAGCGCCTCGATGGCCGGGGTGCTGATACGCCGACGATGGTCGGTGATGGTGCCGTCGATATCGGTTACGAGCGCCTTCAGCACGACTTAAGCCCTGCCTGTTCGACCATGAACGCAGCCTCACCCTCGGGGAGGTTCGGGCTGTCAACCAGGCGCGCGACCCTCTTTCCACCCTTGCCCTTGCGCAGGTAGAGACGGAAGGTTGCGGTGTGGCCCACGATATTGCCGCCGATCGGCTTTGTGGGGTCACCGAAGAGGATGGCCGGGTTTGACATGACCTGGTTGGTCACAAGACCAACAGCGTTGTGGTCATCGATCAGTTTCAGGAGGTCATGCATGTGGCGGTTGAGCTTCTGCTGCCGGGTGGCGAGGGTTCCGCGCCCCGCATACTCCGAACGGAAGAGGGACGTCAACGAATCGATGACGAAAAGCCTGACCGGGTACTCGCTGGTGCGGAGCTCGTTTGCAAGCTCTCGCGCGGTCTCGAGGAGGAGCATCTGGTGGTCGGAGCTGTGCGCCCGTGCGACGTGAATCCGCTCAAGAATCTCCTCAAGCTCCCCGAGATCCGCCTCAGCCGGGAGTCCGGCGATCATCTGCTCAATACGCTCCGGGCGGAACGTATTCTCAGTATCGACGTAGATAACGCTCCCGTTCAGGCCCCCGAACTCCTCTGCGAGCTGGACGTTGATGGCCATCTGGTGGACGAGCTGGCTCTTCCCCGACCCGAACTCACCGTAGACCTCGGTTATCGCCTGGGTCTCAAGACCCCCGCCGACGAGATCGTCGATCTCGGGGACCAGTGTCCTGAGCTTCTTGACATCTTTTCTCTTATCCAGAATATCCCGACCCGTCTTGAAACCTCCGATATCCGCCATCTTCCGTGCGGCAAGGATAACCTTCTTCGCGGTCCCCTCGCCGATCTCCGCTGCCTCAGCAAGATCCGCTGTGATGGCTGTTGCAATGCTCTCTACGGTTCCGTAACCGGCTTCGCGGAGCTTATCAGCGGTGGCTGGCCCGACGCCTGGTAAATCTTCAAGATCAATCTCTGACATCTCATTCCTCACTTGATCTTCTCATGTAACTCTACACTAAGAATGTAGGACCGGGGAGATAATGGTCGTTTGCAGTGCGGGGTGAAAGTGAAAGGGCCCGGGGATCAGGATCGCCCGACAAACCGATCCAGGCGACGCTGGAGATCCTCTGGATCCGGGCATATGGCCTCCACATGAGAGACACTTATAACGCCCCGGCACACCGTACCCCTGGCGCGCACCTCGTATCCGACGGGCAACGGTTCGGCGAGGAGGTAACAGGCATCGCCCGTATCGATGCAGGTGCCCTCTACGGTGGCGATGACCGTCCCTTCGATCTCCACCTCCTCCTCATCAGTGGTGAGGATGAGAAGGGCGCTACCCCAGGAGAGGTGGAGTTCGGTGTCGCCGTAGCGCCCCCGGCGGGCGCCTGCGTTATAGACCTCGATCCGGTCCCCGATGATCAGGCGCTCCCCGGCCTTCTCCCCCCATATGACGACCGGGATCTCCCCGGTCTCGTCAGCGATGACCAGGTTCCTTACCGACGACTGCCTTCCGCTCCGCGTGACAAACGAGTGTGGCGGCCGGATGCTCCGGACCGTCCCGGCAACCGAGTACGATCCCCCCTCCTCCACGCCGGCGATGGTGTCCATCGGGATTGCGACCTCCCCATCAGAGGGCGAGACCGACCCCGCCTCACCGAGGCTGAACTCGATGCCCCGGTCGGTCTCGCGGGGGGCTGCGCCGCAGATGGTGACGGTCGTCCCCGCCTCCACCCCGAGAAGGATCTCCGGCTCCCAGGCGACCAGCCGGAATATGCCCGCCTCGTTCCCGATCACCGCCTCGACCATCACCCCGGGGCTCCCATCGCGCCGGGTGAATGCCCGCGGGCTCTCGATAGCGATGATCCTGACCACGAGGTCTCCACCCGCCGGCTCTTCCGCGCAGGAGATATCGCATGCCGTCTCCTGGAGGGCGACAGCGGTGACGTCGGGCTCCTTCCCCCCGCCCTTCGGCCGGCCGAGTACCTCAAAGACGCTCCCGGCCGAGAGCTCATGGACAGCCCCCGCCTGCTCATCCCAGAACGTCAGCCTGGCCTTCCCGGTCTCATCGCCCACCACGACGTTTG
>JAAYND010000196.1 GCA_012521035.1 Methanomicrobiales archaeon | reverse complement strand
GATCTCCCGGCCCTTCAGGGCGAAGCAGAGGGTGTGGCCGTTCCCGGCGTTGACGAGGATGACCCCCTCCTCTGCCTGCTGCCGCACCCTCGCATCACAGAGTGCCCCGATGATTGCGACCGGTCCGGTATCGGTGACGAGTGCTCCCGGGGCCTGCTGTAGAGTCGACTGCATCCTTGTCATATTGCCAGGCGGTGGATCCGCGACGAGCGAGAGTATATCCCAGTCCCCGGCATCCAGCTGCTCCCGCATCACCTCGAATCGGTGGATACGGTTGCTCCGGTGAGGTGAGTAGCCGTGATCCTGGACCGCGACCGCGACACTCTCCGGGTACTCAACGCCGAAAAGAGATAGAGCGCTCTCGATCTCAGACCTCATGTAGTCGGTTGTTCGGACAACCACCGCATCCTCCGGCGCAGTCTCCCGGATATCGACCCCCATCGCTCGCACCTTCTCCGGGTCATCGTGGAGGGTTCCTGCGGCCCCGGGCGTGGCGTAGACCCCGAGGCCCTGTGCGAGGTGTTTTCGTATCGCGCCGGTGTTTGCACCACCGCCCATCAGAGATCCATCCAGGCAGACCGGAAGCCCGGCCCTTGTCGCCTGCCGGATCTTCCCGGCCACCACTACGGTCGGGGAGGGGAGGACCAGTTTGATGCTGTTCTCGATCGATCGGCCGGGCTCGTAGACCAGTATATCCTGGGTGCCCCTGCCGACATCGATGGCCAGGAGTGGGGTCTCTAGATCGATCATGGATAACATCTCGCTCTCTTCAATGAGATCTGTTATCAGGGTCTCCTTCCAGGACCAAAAAGGATATGATACCGGTCAGGCATCCGCCCGGTCTGCTGCCGGAGAGGTTCCTGCCGCCTTCCCGGGCCTCTCGTGCTCGATCTTGAGCTCACGGTACTCCTTGAGGGAGACCGTCAGATCCCGGGTGAAGGCGAAGTAGCCGATCTGGGTCGTCCGGCAGAGGTTCATCGCCATCTCCATAAGCCCCCGGGGATCGGGCCTGGCCTCCCCGAGCCAGATATGGAAGATGTTCCCGCCGTCCACGATCGGGAAGAATACATGCTCGATCTCGATCCTCTTTGTGAGCGGAACCGGGGCCGCCGGGGTGACGTGGGTTCCGTTCGTGTAGTATATAGGGAGATCGAGCGATCTTCCGAGCATATCGAGTGCTGAATCAGCGTCACCCTTGACGACCCTGATCGCATGATCCCTGAACCGCTCATCGAGGAGGTCTGCGACCGCAAACCGCTGACCGGTCGTCTCCGCCGGGGTCCGGGCGAGCGCGATCGTCATGTTGTGCTTCGCCGAGAGCTCGCGGGCGTACATCTCAAGCTCCGTCATGGTCCGGACGGCGAGGCGGAACGCATCCCTCGACTCGTGGAGCTGGTGGCCGGTGAAGTGCTCGACCATCTCGTTGACGCCGACAACACCGATGGTGTAGACGAGTCCATCGAGGTCCACGGCGATCGTCCCGCGCTCGCCGGTGTTCGGGTCTTTCGGGCGTTGCATGGCAAACGGCATCCGCCCGTTCGTCCGGATAAGTGACATCCAGCGCCTCTTGATGCGGTAGAGCTCGACAGCGGTATCCATGAGCGCCTTCAGCTCCGCGATGAGCCGATCCAGGTCACCCTCCGCCTTATACGCCGCACGCGGGCAGTTGATGGACATCACCTGCCAGGAGCCCATCGAGAAGTGTTTCCCCTCCCGGAAGTAGAGTTTGTCCTCGAACTCGTCATCCTCATCCGCGAGCGCCGAGAACTGGTAGGCGCAGCAGTTCCCGGTCACGATGCCGAGCGCGTTTGAGAAGGTGTGGGTTCCGGCGACATCGACGAGGTCGTAGACGTAACCATCAAACGTCACTGGCTCGATCGAGCGGATGCGGAGCGGGTGGAGATCGCCCCGGGCGATCTGTCCGGCGGCGGGCGGGAGGAAGAGCGAGACCTGGATCCCGTCAAGCCCCCCCGCCTGGTATCTGCCTGCGCAGGCGATGGCGGTGTGCTCAAAAGCCTCCCCGCCCCTCGGGAGATGGGTGAATGCTCCATCAGCCAGCCTCCCGATGGTCAATTCGGCGTTGTACCCCGTCTCTGCACGGAACCGGTTGATCTGGTCCTGGGCCGTGATCCTGCAGATGTATGCCTTCTTCGGGGTGCCATCCCGCCGAACTATCGGCTCACGCTCGGCGTAGCTCATCTGGATGCCGATCTCACCTGCCAGCCAGATCAGTCTCTGTGCAGCATCCCGGGAGGTCATCTTCAGCCTGATGCTCCGGGCCCGACGCCTGGAGATCTTCCTCCTCCCGGCACGGAAGGCCGTGCCGAGGTAGTCGCCGACCAGGGTGTGGTTGATGTTGAAGAGGAGGTCAGGCACCGACCGTTCGTCGGCAGATGCACCGCATCCGAGAGCGTTGACCAGCAGGTAGATGAGTTTGCTCCTGATGATGACATCGACCCCCGTGGGCGACTCGCTGACTTTCGCCTCATACCCGAAGGCGGCACGGATGCGTGCGGCCGCGTCCGCCGCGAAGCCGACTTTGCCCGCCTCAAAGGAGAGTGTGACTGTATACCGCCGCCCGGAGTGGTTGTTTGACCCCGCGACAAGGTAGTAGCCGAGGAAGATGGCAAGGTCACGATCGATCGGGAGGTTGCGTGGCAGGCCGGGATGGCCGGTGCCAGGGATCCTCACCCGGCCGCCAGCGACCTGTATCTGGTCGGCGTGGCCTGCTCCGGCTATGATATCCGCGACATCGATCGCGGTGACCCATAACTCTGAGAACCCGCCGGCCGTCATAACCGGCAGGTAGTCGCCGGACTCAAGATCGTCTGCGGTCGTCCTGACAAACCGCCCGCCACCCAGGACGTACACCGGGTGATCGGGTGTGACCGTGATCTGCCGGCCGGACTCCAGCGTGATCTTGAGGAGGTCACCGGTGTATCGCTGCCGCATGATGCCGTGGAACGGGCGGAGCGATGCCTCAAGTGTCCCGAAATCAATGCTCGGTGCCATGCCATCGTAGTAGGCGAGCTCTGTGCCGAACGAGTCGACCCTCTTTCCGTTCTTTGCTGCGGCGTCGAAGAGGTCGCCGATCGCCCTGACGATGATCGCACCACTGCTATCCGCTACCGGAACCAGCTCATCGCCCGCGAGGCACTGGTAGCAGGATATCCCCTCACCGGCGCCCCGGTAGGGCGGGATCTGGTTATCGTAGTAGGGGGTGCCGTACTTGGATGCGAGTTCAAACGTCATCAGGTAGAGATCGCGGTATGTCGGAAGATCGGGGTGCTCCCGGTTGAACTCCTCGTCCTCGGTGAGGAAGTCGGGTTCGATGCTGATCTCGGGTTTCGGGAAGGAGAAGGGTTTGCCCCAGTAGTCCCCCTCGAGCATGACCTCCATCAGCGCCTTGAAGAGGAGCCTGACCTCCCGCTCGAACTCACCGTATGTCCGGAGCGGCGCCTGCTCCCCGTCCCAGACTTTGCCACGGTAGACGCAGGGCTTATCCTTCCAGAGGGTGGGGACGCCCGGAGAGAGCTGGACCGACGAGAAGACCACCTGGCCGCCCCGTGCGACCATCATCTGGGTCATCTCGTAGACGAACATCTGCATCAGCTGCTTGACCTCCTCGTACTCCATCCCCTCAAGGTACGGGGCCATGAACGTCAGGAAGTTGTAGTAACCCTGGCCGCCGGCGAAGTTCGTCTGGGCTGACCCGAGCGCCTTGACCGCATGGAGCACCGCAACCTCTGCCCTCTTCGCCGGCCCGGCGACCGATGCCTTTGTCCCGTTACCATCGGGCATCAGGCCGTAGTAGAAGAAGTACCGGAGATCCCAGTCCTGGCAGTTGTGGATGAGCAGGCCATCGGAGGCGTAGAACGTATGGCTCTCCTCGGTCCCATCGCCGGCGAGGAAGAGGTCGTAGACGTACTCGCCGGTAGACTCCGCCGGCGAGACTTCCACGACGGTCTCTTTTTGTTCCTCCCTCTCTCCTGCCTCTACCGCAGAGAGGAATCTGTCGACGTAGTCCTGCCGACCATCGAGGAACGTGACGTACCGGGCCAGCGTCTCGATATCCTCCCGGTCGGTAACCTCGATCCGGTAGTACGCCGGTCGACCCTCCTCATCGTAGAGTTCAGCGATCTCTGAGGTGATCCCGAGCGCACTAAGAAGGAGCGAGAGTTCCTGCCGGAGTGCCGGGGATGTGGTGGCGTAGTTGACGAAGCAGTCCGGCTTCCCGGGGCGGTAGTACACATTACCATCCCCGGTGAAGAGGCCCGAGAGGAACTCATGGAGGAGCGCGTCATCAAGGTGGTATACTATCCCCGGGAGACGCTTTTCTGCCGTGCCGAAGACGTAGCGGAAGAGCAGGTGGTTGAGGTCTCCGCCGGGGGTGACCTCTACGGTCCGACTACGCTCTGCTTTAACCCAGTAAACGGCTGTGGTCTCGGGTCTCCAGCCGGCGAGTACTGCCGCTGCCAACGCGCCCCCGGCGATCGGCGGGTTGTACGGTCTGTCTCCGGGCGATACATTGTAACTCTCATGAGCGGTGAAGAACCCAAGGAGCCGTATGAGTTCAGGCGTAAGCGTGAGGATCGCCGGCAGTTCATCCCTGCTCCCGGTAGCACCGATGGTGGCCTCCCCGTAATCCTCGATGCCGTAGCGGCGGGAGAATGCGGCGAAGTGGACGATCGGCATGATCCCACGGGTGTACCACTGCTCCTGGTGCCCGACTCCAAGCGTACGGGATATATCGGCGTATGAAGCGGCCTTCCCGGTCCGCACCACGTCGGCAAATATCCCGCCGACACCCCGGACGTAGACGTTCTTGAGGAGGTGGGTCGGAACCGATGCTGCGAGTTCCTGGACGAGGTCGATCGCCTCCACCCTCTCCCCGCGGATGGCATTGGTCTCCGGGATCCCGTACAGCGTATCCCCTGCGCGCACCTCATCGGCACGGCGGATGGCCATGCCGCCATCGGTCTTTACCGGTATACGGTGCTCGCCGGTGACCGAGAGCGACCGTCCACTCGATGTCTGGATCCGGAGCATCTCGCCCGGACTCACCCGCCGGCGGGTCACCCTGCTCACCCGTCTCCAGCCAGTCGGCGTGAGTGCGGAGAGATCCTCAGGGCGCCACTCGTCGCCGGAGAAGGAGAGTTCCACCGGGAGGATGCTCCTGATATGCCCGTTCTCCATAACCGGTATGGCGGTGCTCCCGTCGATGCAGAACGGCCTCGTCCCGAAGTATTCCAGGTCGTGGATGTGGAGGTCGCCCCTGAGGTGGTGGTCTGCGAGTTCTGGGGGGAGCTGCAGGAGGTACTGCTCCTTACTGATCTTGTCGGCCTTCTTCTTGTGCGACGTCTCGGCGTTCTCCTGGAGGTTGGCGTTATCCCGCGCCTCAAACCCCCGCCCGACATCGATGAGGTGCGCATCAAAGACCGGGGTTCCCACCCGGGTGCAGACGTTCCTGTAGGATGTAAGCCCGCGTTCAAGGAGCGTCATGTTGACGATCTCGCGGATCAGTGGGCCGGAGAGAGATTGCAGGCCGAGCATCTGGATCTTCTTCTCGACCCTTCGTGCGATATCCTTCGCAATCTCCTCATCGGCCCCCTCATAGCCATAGAAGACCTCGACCAGCCGGGTCTCCTCCAGGATCTGCCTGACGATCCGGTTCCTGTCCCAGTCGAGGAGGTAGCCCCGTGATGTTCGGACTTTGGGGAGGACGGGGACGAACTCCCCAAATATAGTCGTCTGCGTCGACTTGCGGACCAACCTCATGCCCCCGCGATCAGGTCGGCGACAAGGTCTTCCTGGAACGCGCCGCCGGGAAAGAGATCGCCGGACGTATAGAAGGCGTCATCTTTCTGGAGCACCGGCGCTTCCTGGACGAATACGCCGTTCATGCGGAGTTCCGTCAGCGCTTCTATGGACGCCATATCGCACTCGGTGTAGGAAACGCTTCTGGAAGCCAGGAACTCTTTGAGAATCTCACAGTTTGGGCAGAATTCTAATGTATATACGATGAATTGCGCTGTATCGGAAATGGTCATACCCCCGGATTTGGTCGTTATGGTTTTGTGCTGGTCTGATATATCAGCTCTGATATAGGGCCCGCGGGTTTTTATTATGGAGCATGCAGCTACCGGTACTCGCGCTGGCCCCCATCTGTCAATCACCTTTTGTAGGGTGAAGCACGAATAGGTACAATACCATGGTCAGGACGTTTGTTGCAATCGATCTGCCCGAAGAGATCCGCGAACGGGCTCGCGAGTCCCGGGCGACCCTGGCGGAGTCCGGTGGCCGCCTCTCGATCGTCGACCCGGGAAACCTTCACATAACGGTGAAGTTCCTCGGTGAGGTCGCACCAGAGGAGATCGAGGCGATCACCGAGGCGCTCCGGGCGGTCAGGGCCGAACCCTTCGAGGTGACGATCGGTTGCGCGGTCTGCAACCCCCCGCGCAGGCCGAGGGTGATCTGGTGCGATGTCACCGACGCCGGGGAGAGCGCCGCCCTCGCCCGGCAGGTGGACGACCTCCTCGAACCGCTCGGGTTTTCCCGGGAGCGCCGTCCCTTCCGACCCCACGTGACGCTTGCACGGGTGAAGGAGTTCCACCCCTCGCTTCTCCGGCAGGTGGAGTGTATGCCCCATGAACCGTTCGGGAAGTTCAGGGTGGAGAGCATCAAACTCAAGAAGAGCACGCTCACGCCCCGGGGGGCGATCTACGAGGACCTCGCGGAGGTAGCGCTTTGACCCGGTGCCCCTGTGAAGAGGAGGTACTCAGGCGGATCCGCCCCACGCCGGAGGAGCGGGCCTATATCAGGACGGTTGGAGGGCGCCTGATCGAGGCGGTGGAGCAGTCCGGTATGGCGAAGGCGATGATGGTCGGGTCAGTCGCCCGCGATACATTCGTCCGGGGCGATCGCGACCTCGACATCTTTATGCTCTTCGATCCCTCCCTCCCACGGGAGGATCTGCAGGAGAAGGGACTGTCCCTGGCACGTCGGATCGCGGAGGAGTTCGGCGCGACCTGGCGCGAGAAGTATGCAGAACACCCCTACATAAACGCGACGATCAACTCGCTCGATATCGATCTCGTACCCTGTTACGCCGTGGAGAGCGCAACCGAGATCAAGAGCGCCGTGGACCGAACGCCGTTTCACACCCGGTACATCCGGGCTCACATCGATGGTTACGTCGATGATATCCTCCTTGCAAAGCAGTTTGCGAAGGCCGGCGGGGTCTACGGGTCCGACCATATGACCGGGGGTTTCTCAGGCTACCTCTGTGAGCTCCTGACGATCTACTACGGCGGGTTCCACCCGCTCCTTGAGGCCGCCGCCCGCTGGGTGCCGGGGGTGGTCATCGATATCGAACACCACGGGACGAAGAAATTTGATGAACCGCTCGTCGTCATCGACCCCGTCGATCCGGAACGAAACGTTGCAGCGGCGCTCACGCTCTCGCGGATGTTTGAGTTTGTCGAGCTCGCCCGGGGCTACCTGAAGGATCCCTCTGAGATATTCTTCTGCCGGCCATCCCCCCCGCTTCTCAGCCGGGAGGTCTTCGGCCGCCTGCTTGCGGCGCGGGGGACGTATCTCTTCACGATCACATTTGCAACACCTGACTACACGGCGGATACGG
>JAAYND010000195.1 GCA_012521035.1 Methanomicrobiales archaeon | reverse complement strand
TATGCGCTTTGTCTGATTTAAGGCTTTGCACCATCTTCCGGTCCGCCCATCCGGTCAGGCTGACCGCAACCCTTCCTTCAGCGCTCCGGTTGATCTCCGCCTCAAGCGCCTCGAGATCCACCGACCGTCTCCGCGGTGCCTCGACCTCCATGACGAAGGGCCGGCCCGACCCGAGCATCCGGGCATCGATGTCCTCCCGGCCGGCCCCGTGGAGGATGGCGTTTCCGGCATCGAATGCCTCGATCACCGGCCGGCCGATCAGCTCCTCGACCGAGTCGGCGTACTGCTTCCCCGTGAAGTTGCACTGCTCGCATCCGGCACCCCGGCAGGTCCGGCAGTCCCAGTGGGTCTGCGGGATCCCGCGCTCGTACTTCATGTAGCGGCCGGCGAAGAAGACGGGGTTGACCTGTATCTCGACGGAACCGTCCGCGAGATCGAGGATCGCCACGACGTCGGGCCTCTGGAGATCCGCCACCTTCCCGGAGATATTCGAGACGGCTTTTCCCACCTCGCGGTTCATCTCCGCCTTCAGGGGTTCGGGGTCACGGAGGGAGAGGTCGCTCCAGACCATCTCCTCGCTCTCCGCCATCAGCGGCGGCACCCGCGTCCCGATAAGGAACGTCTCAAACTCGATCCCCTGCACAGCATCCAGGACCCGCCTGGCCCAGACATCCGCGCGGGAGAGCTCGCCGCCGCAGATCCAGCAGGACTCAGGCGCAGGTTCCTCATGTGGCCTGTTCGTCGCGATCTCGTGTGCGATCCGTAGCGCCCTCCCCCGCTCATCGTTCGTCAGCCCAAACGACCGTTTGCCGAAGAACCGGCCGAGGCAGTGGTTGCAGGTATCGCCGTATCCAAGGATTGCTTCTACCTCTTCTATGATATCCATCCAGATTCCCTCCGGTCCATCTCGTTCAAGAGGACGGTGATTGTGTGATCGGCATGGAGCGAGAGCGGCCCTACCGAGTAGCGTTCAAGCCCTGCAAGCATCTCCTCTTCCTCTTCGGTGAAGTTCTGGTGGTCGGAGAGGAGGCAGGCACCGGGCAGCACCGGTGCGCTCCTGATATCCTCGCCCGCCTCATCGAGGACCGCAAACGGTATCTCGGATATGAGCCGATCAAGCCCGCCACGACGGACGGAGACCCCCGGTGTCGACTCCCGGAACTCGTCCCCGCAGGGGATCGAGAGCGCCTTCTTGATCAGGGCGGCGCTGCTCCGCTCATCTGGCGAGAGGTAGCGGAGAGCGCTTCCTGAGAAGAGGATGGTCTTCGGTGGGTTGGGTTCGCCGTAGAGTACCAGGTAGCACTCGACGTCGCGCCGGAGGTCATGAGAGAGGAAGAACGAGGAGTTGATGCACCGGCAGAGGATATCCATCCTTCCGGCGCTTCCCGGGAGATCGTTGAGGCTGAACGTGCCGCTCGTTGTGGCACGGTGGCCCACGACGGCAAACCGTTTCATCTCACTGTGTCCTGCCAAACTTCTTCATCATGCGTTGCATGTTGAACTTGCCGCCGCCCATGCCACGCATGCCTTTCAAGGCGCGCTGCATGGTCTTGTAGTACTTTATGAGCTCCCGGACATCCTCGGGCGCCACCCCGGCACCCCGGGCGATGCGGTGGACCCGCGAGCTCCCGATGATCCCGGGGTCATCGAGCTCTGAAGGCGTCATCGAGTCCATGATCACCTTATAGCGCGCCATCTTGGTGCTGGTGACATCGTAGACGTCGTCGGGGATCTGCATGTTACCGAGGGGGAGCATGCTCATAATCTGCTTCAGGGGCCCCATCTTGTTCACCGCCTCGAGCTGTTTGTACATATCCCGGAGCGTGAACTTGCCCTTGAGCATGGCGTTGACATCGACATCCTCGACCGATATCGCCTCTTCCGCCCGCTCGACGAGCGCTTTCAAGTCGCCCATCCCGAGCAACCGCGATATGAATCCATCCGGATCGAACCGCTCGAGATCCTCGATCGTCTCGCCGCTCCCGATGAAGACGATCCCGCTCCGCGTCTCGGCAACGGCCGAGAGGGCCCCTCCGCCCTTTGCGGTGCCGTCCATCTTGGTGACGAGGACGCCGTCGATCCCGATCGCCTCGTGGAACCGGCGGGCCTGTTCGCTCGCCTGCTGCCCGAGGGCTGCGTCGATCACGAGCCACCGGTGATCGGCGTGCGATATCTCGTTTATATTGATGATCTCCTCGATCAGGTGCTCCTCAAGGGCGTGCCGCCCCTGGGTATCGATGATGATCACTTCATAGAGCTTGCGGAACCGGGGCAGTCCCTCCCTGACGATCTTGAGAGCGTCTGACTCCTTCGGGTCGCCAAAGCAGGGGACGCTGATCCGGTCACAGAGGGTCTTTAGCTGGTCGTACGCACCCGGCCGGAACGTATCGGCGCAGATCACGCCGACCCGGAGCCCCTTTCGCTGGAAGAAGCGGGCGAGCTTCGCTGTCGTCGTCGTCTTCCCGCTCCCCTGGAGCCCGGCCATAAGGATCGTCTGGGGACCGAGCGTCACCGCTCCCGGCGTCCCCATCAGGTTGACGAGCTCCTGGTAGACGATCCGGAGGACGTGCTCCCGGGCGCCCATCCCTTTCGGGGGTTCTTCGTCGAGAGCACGCTGCTTGATCGCCTGCGAGAGGTGCATCACGAGTTTGACGTTGACGTCGGCGGAGAGGAGGGCACGCTGAAGGTCGCGCACCAGCTCATCGACCGCCGCCCGGTCGATCACCGTCTTGCCGGCGAGTTTCTTGACCGCATCCTTGAGCGATGCACCGAGATTATCGAGCATCAGACCTCATCCCCCAGAAGCTCATCCACCACAGCGCGGGGCTCAAACGGCAGGATGTCATCGTACCCCTGCCCGATCCCGAGGAAGAGGATCGGCTTTCCGACGGTATGCGCGATCGATATGGCAGCACCGCCCTTGGAGTCCATATCCGCCTTCGTCAGGACGACCGCGTCAGTGCCGACCGCACGGTTGAACTCATCCGCCCTGATGACCGCATCGTTCCCTGCCACCGCCTCATCGACGTAGACGACGAGGTCGGGTTTCATGACCCGCCGGATCTTCTCAAGCTGGTTCATGAGGTTTGCCCGGTTGTGGAACCGGCCGGCGGTATCGGCGAGGACGACGTCGATGTTGTGGGCTTTTGCGTACTGGACAGTATCAAAGAGGACCGCAGAGGGATCAGCGCCGGCCTGGTGCTGGATCACCTTGATCCCGAGACGGTCGGCGTGGGTCGCTATCTGCTCGATCGCCCCCGCACGGAATGTATCCCCGGCACCGATCACGACCGAAAAACCGTTCTCCTGGAGGTAATGGCCGACTTTCGCGACGGTCGTCGTCTTCCCGGTCCCGTTAACGCCCGTGAAGAGGATCTTTACCGGCCGCTCTCTCTCCCGGATATAGGCAGGGAGGTCGAGGCCGTCGCCGAGCACACCGCAGAGCGCTGACCTGAGGGTGGATACGACCAGTCTGTCGACCGATGAGCCGATCTTTTTGTGCCGGCCCACGAGATCGTCCCGCATCCTGGCGATGATCTCGTCGGTGACCGGGAGGGCGACATCGCTCTCGAGGAGGATCATCTCAAGTTCGAAGAGCGGTTCCTCGATATCCTTCGCCTCGAGGAGGAGCTCGCGGTCCCGGATAAGAACCTTTACCTTGTTGATGAACGTGGGTTCATCCCGCCCCTCAAGGAGGGGCGGGGAGGATTGCCCGGCCACAGAATCATCTGTAACCTCTGGAAGGACCGGTGGAGCCTCCGCTTCCGGTGGAGCCGCCTCAGCGGCCTCCTCGATATTCGAGGTGAATTTCGTCCGTATATTCTGAAGTTTTTTCTTTAAGGAATCAAACATCAGGATCTGCTCTGGCCTGCCTGGGCCTGCCGGGCCATCTGGTAGGCAGATTCAAGGCGCCGCGAGATCTGCGTTGTCTGGCCCTGCAACTGCTCGATGGAGCCTGCGACTTTCTTGCCCAGCGCATCAAGTTCTGTTATCCGATCCTCAAGATACTCCACCGCATCGGCGCTCGCCCGCTCCACGGAGACATCGGCCCCGATGTTCACCAGGAAGTGGCCGGCATCGAGCACCTTCGCCCTGAGATAAACACCGCCCCCGATCGGGAGGAGGGCGACACCATCCTCATTCTCCTGGAGTGCCCTGATGGACTCGATCGCAGCGGTAGTCTCAAGGCGTTGCTGCTCGATCATACCGAGCTGCTGCGTCATGATCTCTATCTGCTGCCCGTACTCGTTCAAGTACATCTGGAGGGTCTGTATCTCGCGAGGATCTACCTGTTCCACGTTATTCACCAGCTACTAGGTTAACTGATTCGATGGTGATATAACTTCTCTTCAGGCGGTGTTTGCTCCCGATATCAGCGAAAATTCGTTCTCTTGCCTGATTCTCGTTCGGGGCTGCGACTACCTTCCGGTAGGGCTTCCACTCATTCTTGATCATACACGCGCCCACAACTTCAAACGTCTGGTTCTCCATGACTCACTCACTCCAAAAATCCAAAGACTTCTTCTATTCGCCCAAGCTCAAACCCGCTCGTGAAGGACCCTGCGATATACCCCCTGCTGTTCGCAAGGACGCCGGTGCCGACGAGGCCGCTACCCATGTTCACCGATCCAAGGCCGACGGGAATCTCGACGACCTTCTCGAGGGCAGCGATCTCCGCGTCGGTGGTCCTCGGGTGGACAAGGATCCCCCGGTTCGTTGCATACCCGGCCATACCGACGGTCTTGATGCCCCCAAACGAGAGCCTGACTACCGGCACCGAGAGGAACGACCCGATCTCTTCAGCGACGTCGATCTCCATGTCGGGGTGGACTGCGGCTACATGGTCGTTTGCGAGGATGACGTTCCCGGCCGCGTTCATAGACCCTTCAAGCAGGAGAACATCCCGGTACTCCTCAAGGACCGCCACCTCATCGGAGGTGGCGAGGCCGCTGACGACCAGGCCGTGGGTGTTCCCTGCAACGAGTGAACCGATGATGGCGCTCCCCTGGATGGAGGTGGAGACTATCCCGACACCGAGCTCTTTCCTGAGAGCGTCGGTGAACTCCCGGGGCGCTCCCGGGTATACGATCGCCATATCCTCAAAGACGCGGGCGTACACGCCGATGTTTGGGTCACCTAAAAGATCGATCGTCCCTGTCATCTCACTCCTCGGCGAGCTCGGCCTGAACCTGCCCGTCCTCGAACTTCATCGCGCGGACGCGAATCTTTCTCGGGGGCTTCTCACTGCCGTTCTCCCAGACCTTCTCGTTGATGCTCTGGTCCAGTTTGACGTCCTCACTCTTCATGTGCCGTTTTAGAAACGTCCGGATGTCTTTGATAGCGGTGTTGCCCCTCTTCCACCGGGGTGCACGCTTCACATCACGGAGAGGTATAATATAGATATGTTCCTTCAGTGCCTCTGCCATAACCCTACACCTTCAAGGTACTCCGGCGCCAGTTGCGCCGCTTTGGATGCGACCCAACCGCGCGATTGGTTCTGATCATAACCCATGCCGGCACGCGGCGGTTCTGCTCGCATGCCTTTGCCAGCCGGATCTTCCGACCTTTCATCAACTTGCTCATAACTCACTCTCGCAAATATTTTAGCTATCCTTCCTGCCGACCACCAGTGATTGCATGTGGCGGGAAGGGAAGTACAACGCCGGATCGATACCGCGGGCACGAATCGCGTGGCGGATCTCCTGTTCGTAGTCGCCGTTCCCGATGCTGCCCGTCTCCCCATACCGCACCTCAAACAGCCTCCCGGAGAGGCGTTCCACCTCCGGTTTCCCGTAGCCAAGCAGTGGCCTGACATACGAGCAACCGGTGGTCGTCTCCAGGTGCTGCACCAGGGATCGATCGATCCGGGGGACGCGGTCGTCTCGACGGGTGCCGTCACCGACAACCGGGTATTCAGCCGCGAGGGCCTCGATGGCCACCCGGTGGACCATGCTGATCGCATCATTCGGATACCCGCACGATACAAGCAGATCGACAGCCTCCTCAAGGAGATCGCGTCCAAGCACGCGCACACGGTGAGGGAGGTTCAGGGCGGCCGCCGCAGCCTCCACTGCTGGAACCTCCCGACCGGGGTCAAAGACGCAGGTATTCAGTTCCACGTCATAATCACGCGCAAGCATGACCGCCGCGAGCGCGCTATCTTTCCCTCCTGAGAAGAGCAGACCTGCTTCCATTATCTTCGGGTAATCTTGAACTCTTTCTTCGACGGCGTCAACTGCACAAGCAGGCTCTTGAGCTGGTCGTCGGTGATCCGTTGACGGACTCTCCCGCTCTGGGCCAGCATCACGAGCTGCTGCTCAACCGCCTTTGCAAACTCCGGGCGGGTCAACTTGATGGTATTGAGCCTCTCCCTCGCTTCCGGCTCAAGAATCTCCATGAGCGCAAGACGGATCTGCGACTCGATCTGCTGCTGGCGCAAAGCCTCTTCTTCCATAGCCTGCTGATCCATCGCCTGCTGTTGCATCTGTTCCATCCTCCGGCGGCGGATCTCCGCGAGTTCATCATCTACCATCAGTCATACCTCCATCAGATCAGTATTTCGCAAGTCCCGGTGCAGCCCCGGCAGCTTCGGTCTTCAGGCCGTGTGCGGTGTTATCCAGGAACGATCTGCCGGCCGCGGTGACCGTACGCCCCTCACTCGTGTGGGATACGTATCCGGCCGCCTCGAGCTGCTGGAGAATCTTCCGGACGATCGAACCGCTTCCCCGTCGGAACTGTCCTGGAGCTGAGCCTCGATCGCGTTTACCGCCGTAGATCGTGCGCATCTTCTGGGTTCCGATCGGCCCGTCCATATAGACACGCCGGAATACCGAAGCCGCACGCACATACCACCAGTCATCATTCTCGGGAGGCATCTCCTTGTGTACCCCCGTCTTCGCAAAAGCGGCCCAATCCGGGGGCTGAATCTGCGGGTTTTTCTTGAGTTCTTCTGCCACCTGCCGGATAAGCATATCGGCAGGGATGTCATATACAGTCGTCATAGATGAACCTCTCTATCGCTAACAGTCTTTACATATTCGTTCAGTGATGTTTTATATATTTCGAGAATCCCGGCCTGCCGATCGACTCCGCCGCTCCGCGAGGACGAGTGTCCGCCCCCGGACCTCGAGGAGATCAGCATCAGCCGATGCCGCTATACTCCCGGGATCGACCTCAGTGTTCCGGAGCCACCGGACCTTGACGACCTTGCGACTCCTGAGCTGGTGCCGGATCTCATCGATCATGACGCTCGTTATACCCCGTTTTCCGATCCAGATGGTGGGTTTGAGATCATGGAACGACTCTCTCTTCACGACCGGGGCCTCCCGACCGGGTATCGCGACTGGTTCCCGCAGGCAAGACAGGTGGTGATCACATATCCCCGATGGATCCTGACCCGCGCGTTCGACCCGGGGACCAGGTAGGCGTTACACTGACGACAGAACTGGCGTTTCAGGTGCCGGTCAATCCGTATCCGGTGGCGCATGCCGATCTTTCTCGCCAGCTCCACGCAGCGGTTGCTCCAGGCAGGGTTTTCAGGGTAGAACTCTGCTGCACGCACAAAGAGGATCTCGATCCTCTCGCGCGCAAGCCTCCGGGATCCTGATTTTCGTGTCATACCTGTCATGATTCGATCCATTCTGTTGAGACAATACAGTGTTGAGATTGAAGACGAGGGACTATAAGATGTTGATCGTCAGGGCCAGCGGATCAGCACCCGCCGCCCGGTGACCTCAAGACGTCCCTCGCAGAAGAGTTTCACGGCGAGCGGGAGCGCTTCGTGCTCTTCTGCGAGGATCCTGTCGGCGAGCGTCGCCTCATCATCATCCGGGAGGACCGGAACACACCGCTGGATGACGATAGGACCGGTATCCATCCCCTCATCGACGAGGTGGACGGTGCATCCCGCGACCTTCACCCCGTACTCGATCGCCTGCCTCTGCGCATGCAGACCGGCGAACGCCGGGAGCAGGGCAGGGTGGATGTTCATCATCCGCCCCGAGAACTCATGCACGATGGCGGGCCCGAGTATCCGCATGTAGCCGGCGAGGACAAAGAGATCCGCCCGGCAGGTCTGCATCGCGACAAGGAGCGCTTCTTCGTATGCGGCCTTCGATGGGAACCGCGCGTACTCGACGACTATCACCGGGATCCCGGCGGCCCTGGCCCGTTCTATTGCGTACGCATCGGGGTTATCGGTGATGAGACCGACACAGATCGCCGGGAGATCTCCCCCCTCGATGGCATCGATCACCGCCTGGAAGTTGGATCCTCTCCCCGAGGCGAGCACCGCAACTCTTTTCCTGCCAGCAGGTCTCTCTGATTCCATGGTTCTTCTCCTCATCCGGACTCTTCCGGTGTTACCGGGGGGGTGATGATCAGTTTTACCTTGACGATCCGCCGGCCCTGCATCTGCATCACCACCAGTTTGACGTTACTCTCGTCGATCGTGGCCGCCTCACCGCGGCGGGGGATATGCCCCAGTCGGTCGATGACGAGGCCGCCGATGGTCTCGTATGCATCCGTCTCCGGGAGGTTGAGGCCGAGATCCTCGTTTAAGTGTCCCACCCATGCCTGTGCGTCGACCAGGTAGGCGCCCTCTCCGATCTTCTGCACCTCAGGCTCCTCCTCGTCGAACTCGTCCATGATCTCGCCCACCAGTTCTTCGAGCATATCCTCGACCGTCACGATACCGGCAAACGATCCGTACTCGTCAAGGACGACCGCCATATGCTGTTTCATCACCTGGAGTTCTTTT
>JAAYND010000018.1 GCA_012521035.1 Methanomicrobiales archaeon | reverse complement strand
CCGAGAAGTTCAGGCGGATCGTATCCTCCCCGCCGCCGTTCACGTAGAACGGCACCCCCGGGAGGACCGCGACGCCTTCCCGCACCCCCTCATGGAAGACATCCATCGCCGAGACCCCGCGAGGGAGATCCACCGTGAGGAACATACCGCCCTCAGGCGTGGTGTGACTCGACCCTGCCGGCATCAGGTCGTCGAGGAGGTCGCACATCAGCCGGCACTGCCTCCTGTAAACCTCCGCGACCCGGGCGACGTGGGCATCCAGATCATTTGCCAGAAGATAGCGATGCAGGATCACCTGGCAGAGGAAGTTTGAGTGGAGATCGGCGGCCTGTTTTGCGACGTTGAACTCCCGGAGGATCGGTTCGGGCGCATATATCCAGCCGATCCGCATGCCCGGCGCAACTATCTTCGAAAACGATCCCGACATGATCCCCTGGTCGGGGAGGAAACGCTTCACCGGCGACCGGGGCCTTCCATCGAAGAAGAGATCCCCGAAGGCGTCGTCCTCATAGAATACCGTCCCCGTCCCCTCAAGGATCTCAGCGACGCCCCGGCGCGCTTCCTCCGAGTAAGTCCTCCCCGAGGGGTTCTGGGAGTTTGGAATACCGTAGAAGAACTTCGGGGCATACTCGCGCACAACACGGGCAAGCATATCAAGATCCGGCCCATCATCCATGAGCGGAATCCCGTGAAAGGTCGGTTCATAGAGGGAGAAAGCCTCGATCGCGCCGAGGTATCCCGGCCGCTCCATCACAACAGCATCGCCGGGATCGAGGAAGATCTTTGCGACCAGGTCAAGGCACTGCTGCGACCCGTTCACGATCTGGATCTCCTCTGGCGTCGCCGGGAGCCCGAGCCTCCGGCGGTAACGTTCGGCGATGAACTCCCGGAGCGGCAGGTAACCGTCAGTCGTCGTATACTGAAGCGCAGTCCGCCCATCTTTAGCAAATACCGTCTCCGCCGCATTCTGGAGCCCGGAGAGGTCGATATGGGCAGAACCCGGCAATCCACCTGCAAACGATATCACCCCCGGAGCCGACGAGACCCGGAAGAGCTCACCGAGGAACGACGCCGGAACCCGCCCCATCCGGCCAGAAAATCGATACACCATAACTCAGTATTAGGCATCCTGACAGAAGAATGCCGGGTATCCGGGCTACTGGATGAGGATATACGCAAAGACCGATATCAGGAACGCAAGCACCAGGATCATGAAACTGACCGGGGCGATGAATGTGAGCATCGCGTTCACAGTGCTTGCAAGCTGTGAGATCCGCTGTGACCCGAAGACGATGATCCCTTCGCAGGAGGCCGTCGCCGCCCCGACCCGCGCCGGAGTGATATCCTCGATCGCCTCCTGAACCGCCTGTTCAACAAACGGTATGATCGCCTCTACCGGCACAACATACCCGATCGGGTTCTTCCCGCTGATCGTGTTCACCGTATGTGTATCGGTGGTCATGATCTCCCCTTCATCCACGTATCTGAGCACCACGGCGAGCAGGGTTTCCCTGACGCCGGCTGCCATGTTATTCCCGTCGATCAGGACATAGGCAACCCGTTCCCCCCCGACCTCGGTCACCAGAGCCTGCACGCCGAGCGACCCGAACCCCTGCTCCCTGGAAAACGGGACTGAAACATGCGAGACCCCGACCGCAAGCGGTTCAAGCGAAAGCCCCTCCGCGACTAAAAACCCCTCTCGCGCGGCTCTCAGGTACTCGGTCGCGAGCCGTGTCGCCGGGAGGACCGGACCACCTACACCGTCCATAGAGTTGTGTGCATCCACGAACGCGACATCGGAGAAGGATCCGCGCCCTTCAGCCATGATCGTCATGCCGATAGCGTAATCGAGGTCTTCAGTTCGCTCCGGGGCCCGGGTGCTCACCATGAGGATGGCATCCCCGAACCGCTGACATAGGATCTCCACAGACCCGGAGGCGACCCTGACCGGCCGGCTCGCGACCGTCGAGTACCCGATACCCTCCCGGGATGCCTCGATCGCGCTGACGATCTTTGTGATCTCACCATCAGATACCAGGTTGAAGTCATGAGTGGCACACCCATGAGCGACCAGTGTCTCTGCCTCAAACGAGTCATGGAGGATCCGGGGGAGGTTACCACCGCCGACATCCCCCATCGGTCCCGGGTGGACGTTCGGGACTGTGAAGAGAACATCCTCCTTTTCATCGCGGGAGAAGAAGAGTGAGGCCTGCTGGACGTAGACCTCCTCGCCGATCTCGCGGAAGAAATCCTCCATGCTCTTTGAGCCGTCGGTCAGGTGGGCGATGAATGTATTGAGGAAGTTAAGCCCGCTGATCCGAAACGCCTTCTTCAGGGGTCGTTCGATCAACCAGATCAGGAGGACGAAGACCAGCCCGAAGACCACCTGGAGGAGGAGGGCGTAGAAGATAAAATCACTGCTGTAGATCCAGGCACCGATCGCGATCCCGGTCCCGCTCTGGGTCAGTGCGGGGAGCAACATCCTGCTGATCCGGTAGTCTGCCACGGCTACAAGCACAAGCACCCGGGCTCCGAAGACCAGGCCGAGCGCACCCGCGTAGAGCGTGGGAAAGATCGCCCGCCCGGATATCAGGGTCGGAGCGAGACTCAGGATCACGGAGAGGACTGTGCAGGAGAGGGCCAGGAGGGCCGACCGGTTGGGGGTTATCGCCCGGCCGAAAACCCTCACCAGTGGTATCGTCAGCAGGAAGGCGACCAGTGCCGGGATCGAGAAGACGAGGGTGCCGACCATGAGGTGATCAGTCCCCGCCCGGTATGCAGCCCCATCGATAAGGAGTCCGAGCAGGATGATGAGCACGAGCGACCGCGGCCAGGACGGGGCAACGAAGATGTACCGGCTGAGTCGTTCGATGTGTACATCAGGTTCCGGCACATCCCGGCCGGCGATCAGGGGTTTTCTCCTCATCGCTCAGGCTGTTCTGCCGGGTTCACCAAAGACCTTCCGGTAGCGCTCGATCATCCGGTCCCAATCGGGGAGGTTTGTCTGAGGACCCACCTGCTCGACGACGAAGGACGATACCACCGCCCCCGCACGGCAACAGTCGAGCGGTGCGTATCCCTTCTGAAACGCTGTCAGGAACCCGGCCCGGTAGCCATCGCCGGCGCCGGTAGGATTGACCGCCTCCACCCGGACTGCCGGGATGTGATGCTCCTCGCCCTCCATGTAGAGGATG
>JAAYND010000194.1 GCA_012521035.1 Methanomicrobiales archaeon | reverse complement strand
TATATTGTGTATGCAGATCATTATATATTATATAACTTAATCCCAGATTATCATGCCAGAGATGCGAGGGGAGCGTAATCAGGTCGAATTGTGGCTGAAATGTCAACAACACAACCTTTATTGAATTGATTGACCGTATTTTCCAATAGTTGAGATAGAATGCTGGACGAGATCCTACACATCCTGATGGCAGCAGTCATCGCCTGGATACTCTTCGTAACTGTCGATATCTTCTTCAAGCTGCCTGAGGCAGGAGGGGTCAGCGGCGCATCGGCCATCGCGCGGGATATCGAGGCCGGCGGCGGCGCGCTTGCCGGCGGCACCATGATGGGAAACATCGTCTGTTCTCCCGATGCATCGGCCGGCACCCTCCTTGCCGCGTGTGGTGTCTACGTCGCCGGCATCCCGGGCGGGCTCGCTGCGGCCCTGATGGTCTTTATCGGCAACCGCATATGCCATGACCCCGGCTACGCAGGAACAACCGGGGCGGTTCTCGCCACATTCATCATCTACGGCTTCACCCTGGTCGGCTTCGCCGCCACTGACTTCATCGCCGGCATGGTGATCGCCATCCTCACCATCCAGGGCCTCTCACATGCCCACGCAAGCAGGCTTCTTTCGCGCCTCTGGAGGGTCCGGCAGTGATAGCGCTCTACCTCGTAGCCGTGATCGCTGTCTTTGCCGTCATCAGGGCCACTATCGAGAAGAACACCGGCCGGAAACTCCCTTACGTGAACGTCATGAACTTCGCCATCGCCGGCGCGCTCGTCATGCTGCTCGATCACCCGCTCTCCATTGTTGCGGCAGCAGCATACTTCGTCGGCTCCACGCTCGAAGCAAACGCGATCGCAAGCACGTATGCAGGGGGTGTCCGGCGTGAATGATATCCTCGCCATACTCTTTGCAGCAGTAGCGATCATCGGCGCGGTGAGCGCCCACATCCAGCACGACCGCTTCAACAAGATCATCGCGGTCGGGATCATCTTCGGCGGCATCATACCGTTCATCGTGGACCGCGGCTACCTGGATATCGCCATCCTCGTCAGCCTGATCATCCCAATCACGACGATCATCATCCTGCAGATCTGCAGGAAGGAGAGACCCGATGACGCCTGAATTCGTACTCGGCTGCATCATCCTCATCATCGGTGTGATAGCCGCCGGGTTCCCCCGCCCGAGAACCTACCTCTCCCGGCTGATATGCCTTGAGATACCGGGCCTCGGGCTCCTGCTCATCATGCTCGCCTACGACGAGATGCTTGCCCTGGTGACGTTCATCGGTGTCACGGCGATATCGACCTTTGTCCTCGTGCGGGTCATCGAACGGAGGGGTCCAGAATGAAGGCGAACCAATCGATCATCTCCCGGATCTCAGCAGTGGTATCCCGGGTCGAGAACCTCACCGCACTCTACGCCCTCTTCTTCGTAGTTGTCGCTGTACTCGGCCTCGTCACCCTGCCGTCCATCACCTACCACGACGACCAGCTCTACCCGAAGACCATCATCCCCGAGAGCTCCCTAAACCCTTACGATCGGGGCGGCGTGCCGTTTGAGACCACGCCGGTGAAGGCGCAGTACCCTGAAAACTCACCCTACGCCGGCTACGTCACGACCTACCTGACGCCGCTCAGCCAGTGGCTCGCGGACCACACCCACCACTTCGGGACAACGATCGTCGCGCACCCGGGCGGCATCATCGACGAGATCCTCTACAACACCCGGGGCCTTGATACGGTCGTCGAGACGAGCATACTCTTCGTAGCGTTCGGGATCGCAAGCTACCTCTTCCGGAGGGATGACTAGATGGCCATACCTCCCTACACCATCGGCCTCCTGGTCGCCGTGGCCGGTCTCATCATCGGATTTACGGCCATCGTCCGTGAACGCGACGACCTCCACCGGATCCTCCTCACCGACCTCGCCGAGGTTCTCGCCCTCGTCCTGATCGCGCTTGTCGCAACCGATCTCGCCGAGGCGCTCATCCTCCCCGGCCTCGTCGTCGGGATATCCGAACTCATGGCGGTCTCCGAGGTCTACATAGCAAAAGAGGGTCTCCGGAAACCTCCTG
>JAAYND010000193.1 GCA_012521035.1 Methanomicrobiales archaeon | reverse complement strand
TAGCTCAGTTAGGTAGAGCGCCTGGCTTTTAACCAGGTGGTCGGGGGTTCAAATCCCCTTGGGCCCGTTGCCATGGGCGATGTCTATGGTTTTTGAAAAGGTGATGCATCTGATACACAACTCTTTCGTCGGTGAGGTGTAAGCGAGTGGGCACCTCACTGAACGTATTAAAACATGAGATGGTTCCGGACCATCAGATCATGAGCGAAGAAGAGGTGACGGAGCTCCTTGAGAAGTACCGTATATCTCTTGAGCAGTTACCAAAAATCTATCACGACGATCCAGCAGTACGAGCTATCGGGGGCGATGTCGGGGATGTTATCCGGACTATTCGCGACAGCCGCACGGCGGGCAGAGCCGAGGCGTACCGCCTCGTCATGAAGAGACCAAAGAAATAATTTCAGGGCCGGGAGCTGATCCATCTGTTAGACAGAAGCGTTTTGTCGAGAGCATATTTTTCGTGGCAGCACGTAGCGCGCCACCAGTTAGATTCTTATAATTATTTTCTTGAACATAACCTCCAGAAAGTCGTCGACGAACAGCGTGTTATTGAGACTGATATCGAGAGCCGCGGGAAAGGTAAAGAAGCGGTGTGGGTAGAACTGGGCAATATCGAGGTGAAGAAACCTCTCGTTCGTGAGGCGGACGGGTCACAGTCCGAACTCTTCCCGAGCGAGGCGCGCCTCCGCAACCTCACGTATGCAGCACCCATTCAACTTGACATGACGCTCGTTCAGGGCGAAGAGGCACAGGATCCGGTCGTCACCGTCATCGGGCAGCTGCCTGTCATGGTAGGTTCGGCCGCCTGCAACCTCTATGACATGGACGACGCAGGGCGAACCAGTCATGGCGAAGACCCCCTTGACCCGGGTGGTTACTTCATCGTCAACGGCACGGAGCGGGTGCTGATGACGCTTGAGGATCTCGCCTCAAATAAGATCATGACCGAGTTCACCGAGCGTTACAACGAGCGTATCTACGTTGCCAAGGTCTTCTCACAGTACCGTGGCTACCGGGCGCTCGTCATCGTCGAGCGGAACCGCAAGAATCTGCTTGAGGTCTCGTTTCCATCAGTCGCCGGACACCTCCGTTTCGTCGACCTGATGCGGGCGCTGGGACTCCAGGGTGACCATGATATCGTGGCAGCGATCTCCACCGATGAGGAGATCCTCACGTTCATGATGCAGAACCTGGAGGAGAGCGAATGCGACACAGTCGATGAGGGCATCATGTATGTCGGCAAGAAACTCGCTCCCAACCAGACCCGCGACTACCAGCGCAAGCGGGCCGAGTTCGTCCTCGATAACTACCTCCTCCCGCACTTAAACTACCTGATGCCGGTCGGCCTCAAGGAGGAGGATATCGAATACCGGGGGGCAATCGATAGCGTCCGCCTTGCAAAAGCACACTTCCTCGGTCGTATGGCTGAAGCCTGCTTCGATCTGGTGCTTGAACAGCGCCGGATCGACGACAAGGACCACTACGCGAACAAGCGGCTGAAACTCGCCGGTGACCTGATGGAGGACCTCTTCCGGATCTCGCTCAACCGCCTGACCCGGGACGTGAAGTACCAGCTTGAGCGCGCCAGCATGCGCCACCGTGATCTCTCGATCGGCACCGCCGTGCGTGCGGATGTCCTGACCGAACGGTTGCTCCACCCGCTCGCCACCGGGAACTGGGTCGGCGGGCGCACAGGGGTCTCGCAGCTCCTCGACCGGGTGGACCACATGGCGGTTCTCTCACACCTCCGCCGCGTGATCTCCCCGCTCTCGAGATCTCAGCCTCACTTCGAGGCCCGTGACCTGCACCCTACCCAGTGGGGCCGGATCTGTCCGAGCGAGACCCCGGAAGGTCCGAACTGTGGGCTGGTGAAGAACTTCGCCCAGATGGTCGAGATCAGCAAGGGAGTCATCGATGAAGAGGCAGTAAAGAAGACACTGTATGAGATGGGCGTCATCGCCCTCCGGAGGGAGACGGCATGAAGCGACAGTCCCGCGTCTTCGTTGACGGAGCCCTCATCGGGCTCGTAGACGACCCCCGGGATCTGGTCTTGCGGATGCGTGAGATGCGCCGGCGCGGCGGACTCTCAACCGAGGTCAACGTCTCCTACAAGGACTTCAACAACGACGTCATCATCCACACCGACCGGGGGAGAGCGCGCCGCCCCCTGATCGTGGTCCAGGACGGAAAACCCGGGGTAACCGCAGAGGATATCGAGCAGGTTCGTAACAGCGAGTTGACCTTTGAGGATCTGGTGCAGAGGGGCGCGATCGAGTTTGTCGATGCTGAGGAGGAGGAGGATCTCTTCATCGCCATCAACGAGTCGGACCTCACGGCAGAACACACCCACCTGGAGATCGACCCCTCTCTGATCCTCGGTATCGGTGCGGCGCACGTCCCCTTCCCCGAGCACAACGCGAGTCCCCGTGTCACCATGGGTGCGGGGATGGTCAAGCAGGCGCTCGGGTTTGGTGCGGCGAACATGAAGCTCCGTCCCGATACCCGGGGGCACATACTTCACTACGTCCAGAAACCGCTTACCTACACCCAGATCTCGGATGCGATCGGGTCCGATGAGCGCCCGGCGGGCCAGAACTTCGTCGTCGCGATCCTCTCCTACGAGGGGTTCAACATTGAGGATGCGCTGGTCATCAACAAGGCCTCGATCGAGCGTGGTCTCGGGCGGTCGCACTTCTTCCGGACATATGACGGTGAGGAGAGGCGTTACCCCGGCGGCCAGATCGACCGGATCGAGATCCCCGATGAGGAGGTCTCCGGCGCGCACGGTGCTGAGTACTACGCGAACCTCGATGACGATGGTATCATCAACCCCGAGACGATCGTCAACGAGAAGGATGTGCTGATAGGGAAGACCTCCCCACCACGGTTCCTCGAGGAGCCCACAAGCGAGCTCATCGCCGTCGAGAAACGGCGCGACACATCGGTCACGATGCGGAGCAACGAGCGCGGCATCGTGGATACCGTCATCATAACCGAGGGCGAGAACTCCTCACGCCTCGTGAAGGTCCGGACCCGCGACCTCCGGATACCGGAGGTCGGGGACAAGTTCGCATCCCGGCACGGCCAGAAGGGTGTTATCGGGCTTATCCAGCCCTCCGAAGATATGCCGTTCACCGAGTCGGGCATGACACCCGACCTGATCATCAACCCCCACGCCGTCCCGAGCCGTATGACCATCGGGCATATGCTCGAGATGCTGGGCGGCAAGGTCGGTTCCCTTGAGGGCCGCCGGATCGATGCAACCGCATTCCGCGGCGAGCGCGAGGAGGATCTCCGGAAATCGCTCAAAGAACTCGGGTTCTCGCACGATGGTCGTGAAGTGATGTATGACGGCATCACCGGCCGCCGGTTCATGGCCGATATCTATGTCGGCGTCATCTACTACCAGAAGCTCTACCACATGGTATCGAGCAAGATGCACGCGCGGTCCCGTGGCCCCGTGCAGGTTCTCACCCGCCAGCCTACCGAGGGGCGTGCCCGTGAGGGTGGTCTCCGGTTCGGTGAGATGGAGCGCGACGTGATGATCGGTCACGGTGCGGCCATGGCCCTGAAAGAGCGGTTGCTCGATGAGTCGGATAAAGTGACTCAGTGGGTCTGCGCGAAGTGTGGTATGGTGGCGATGCTTGACCGGAAGAGAAAGATCACACGGTGTCTTGCCTGCGGCAGCGAGACCGATATCTACCCTGTCGAGATGAGCTACGCATTCAAGCTCCTCCTTGACGAGATGAAGAGTATGGGCATCGCTCCCCGCCTGAGACTCGATGATATGGTATGAGAGGGGGCGCAATCAAACTATGACCAGTCCAAAACGTGTTGGAAGGATCGAGTTCGGGCTCTTCTCCCCGAAGGAGATCCGCAAGATGAGCGTGAGAAAGATCATATGGGCGGATACCTACGACGATGACGGGTTTCCCTACCCGCAGGGTCTTATGGATCTGCATCTCGGTGTCATCGATCCGGGCCTCAGGTGTAAGACCTGTGATCAGAAAGCGGCCGATTGTCCGGGTCACTTCGGGCATATTGAGCTTGCAAAGCCCGTCATCCATGTCGGTTACACCCGCCTGATCAGGAAACTCCTGCGGGTGACCTGCCGATCCTGCTCCCGGTTGCTGATGACGGCCGAAGAGGTCGAGAAGATCGTCGGACCCGAGGATAGCGACCTCACCATGGATGTCGTCTCCGAGAAAGACGTCAAGAAGGAGCGGGTCTGTCCCCACTGCGGCGAGCAGCAGCTCAAGGTCAACTTTGAGAAACCCACCACCTTCTCGGAGGTCTTTGTGGAAGACGGGAGAAAGGTGGAGCACAAGCTGACCCCGGCTGATATCAGGGCACGCCTTGAGAGGATCCCGGATGAGGATCTGCGACTGATGGGGGTCAACCCTGACGTCGCCCGGCCTGAGTGGACGATCCTCACGGTTCTCCCGGTCCCGCCGGTCACGATGCGCCCCTCGATCATCCTCGAGAACGGGCAGCGGTCTGAGGATGACCTGACCCACAAACTCGTGGATATCATCAGGATCAACCAGCGGTTCAAGGAGAACCAGGATGCCGGTGGTCCACAGCTGATCATCGAGGATCTCTGGGAACTCCTGCAGTACCATGTCACCACCTACCTCGACAACGAGGTCGCCGGGTGTCCTCCCGCCAGGCACCGGAGCGGCCGGCCCTTAAAGACGCTCTCACAGCGACTCAAGGGGAAGGAAGGCCGGTTCCGTGGATCACTCTCCGGGAAGCGTGTGAACTTCTCTGCCCGTACGGTGATCTCGCCTGACCCGAACCTCTCCATCAGCGAGGTCGGTATACCGCTTGCTATAGCAAACGAGATGACCATACCGGTCCGGGTAACCCCGTTCAACATCGAAGAGATGCGACAGTACGTCTTGAACGGTTCTGAACGGCCTGCCGTCAAGTCTCCCTGTGGCGCAAACTACGTCATCAGGCCTGACAACCGGAGGATGCGTCTTTCGGATGCAAACCTGGAGACTGTCGCGGAGATGCTTGAGATTGGCTGGACGGTGGAGCGGCAGCTGAAGGATGGGGATATCGTCCTCTTCAACCGGCAGCCCTCACTGCACCGGATGAGCATCATGGCCCACCGGATCGTCGTGATGGATGGGAAGACCTTCCGGCTGAACCCGGCGGTATGTCCCCCCTACAACGCCGACTTCGACGGCGACGAGATGAACCTGCATATCCCGCAGACCGAGGAGGCCCGGGCGGAGGCCGAGATCCTGGTCTCGGTGCAGGCAAACATCCTCTCGCCGAGGACCGGCGGTCCGATCATCGGTGGTATCCACGACCACATCTCAGGTATCTTCCTCTTAACGCACAGGCTACGCCACTTCAGGAAAGAGGAGGTGCTCTACCTTACCCAGCACCTCGACCTCGACCACCTGCCTGAACCGGATGCGACGGATGATGATGGGAACCCGCTCTGGACCAACAAGCAGGTCTTCTCACTCATCCTCCCGGGCGAACTGAACATGATCTTCCGCGCTTCGTCATGCCAGAACTGCGAGACCTGCCGGCGGGAGATGTGCGAGAACGATGCATACGTCCGGATCATCGACGGTCAGCTGATCGTCGGTACGATCGATAAAAAGGCGATCGGTGCATTCGACGGCCAGATCCTGCACCGGATCATCAGGCAGTACGGTATGAAGCGGGCAGCCCGGTTCATCGACGACGTGACCAAACTCTCGATCCGTGGCATCATGCTCCAGGGCTTCTCGTTCGGTATCGATGATGAAGACCTGACCAGGACCGAGTATGGCCAGATCGATGAGGTGCTGGAGGGCGCCATAACCGACGTCGAGCGCCGGATCAAGATCTTCAAGGAGGGCCAGCTCGAACCGATGCCGGGCCGGACGCTCGAGGAGACGCTTGAGATGCAGATCATGCAGGTCCTCGGCAAGGCCCGTGACCGCACCGGCGAGATCGCTGGACGACACCTCGGGATGGATAACAGCGCCGTGGTGATGGCGGTCTCCGGTGCCCGTGGTTCGATGCTGAACCTGACGCAGATGGCCGGTTGTCTCGGGCAGCAGTCGGTTCGTGGTGAGCGGATCATGCGTGGCTATGAGGATCGGACCCTCCCCCACTTCCGGCGCAACGAGCTCGGCGCACAGGCGCATGGGTTCATCGCCAGCAGTTACAAGAGCGGTCTCTCCCCGACAGAGTTCTTCTTCCACGCCATAGGCGGGCGTGAAGGGCTTGTGGATACTGCGGTCCGTACATCGCAGAGCGGTTACCTGCAACGGCGGATGATCAACGCTCTGCAGGATCTCAAGGTGGCGTATGACGGCACCGTCCGGACGACAGGCGGCCGGATCATTCAGTTCTGCTACGGCGAGGACGGGACGGATCCTGCGAGGAGCAGTTACGGTGCTCCGGTGGACGTAAAAGGCATCGTTGAGAGCGTCTTAAAGGAGGAGGTCAAATGAACGACGATCTGAGAGAGAGGATCGATGCGCTCGATCTGCCCTACCGGACCCGGGAGGATCTGAAGGCGAGCCTCGCAGACCGGGATATCACCGAAGAAGAGTTTGAGGAGATCCTCGAGATGATCTTCTTCGAGTACGAAAGGACCCGGATCGAGCCCTGTGAGGCGGTCGGTGTCGTGGCGGCGCAGTCTATCGGCGAGCCAGGCACCCAGATGACGATGCGGACCTTCCACTACGCGGGTGTGGCCGAGATCAACGTCACACTGGGTCTCCCCCGCCTCATCGAGATCATGGATGCCCGGCGGGAGCCGAGCACGCCTACGATGGCGGTCTTCCTGCAGGAAGACTGGGCGTTCAACCGTGACCGCGCCCGGGAGGTGAGCTGGCAGATCGAGGCCGCGCCGCTCCATGAGTTCGGTGATATCACGATCGATATGGAGCATATGCAGGTCGTCGTCCAGCTCAACAAGCAGGTCTGCGATCGGCGGAGGATCGCGGTGAGTGAGATCATCGAGATAGCACCGAGGAAGATCAAGGAGAAGCGGCATTTCCGCGACTTCGAGGTTGAGGGGGATGCCAAACGGGCATCGATCGTCTTCACCCCGAAGGACCAGGAGAGTTACCAGAACCTCTTCCAGCTCGCAGAACACGTCAGGAATGTCATCGTACAGGGTATCGATGATATTGAGCGGGTGGTCGTCAGAAAAGAGGGTGGAGAGTATATCCTTTATACTGAAGGCTCCAACCTTAGAGGTGTCTTCGAAGTCGAGGGCGTTGATACAACCCGAACGCGGAGTAACAACATCAGCGAGATCGCTGATGTACTCGGTATCGAGGCAGGCCGGAACGCGATCATCCAGGAAGCCTTAAGTACCCTGAATGAACAGGGTATCGGCGTCGACGTTCGTCACATCATGCTCGTCGCTGATATGATGTGCATGGATGGCGAGGTCAAGCAGATCGGCCGGCATGGTATTGCCGGCGAGAAGGAGAGTGTCCTCTCCCGGGCTGCATTCGAGGTGACGGTCAACCATCTGCTGGATGCAGCGATCGCAAACGAGGTGGACGAATTGAACGGTGTCACCGAGAACGTAATCGTGGGCCAGCCTATCCAGCTCGGCACCGGCGATGTAAGACTCATCGCGAAACGCGTAAACCTGAAAACCTAGGAGAAATCATATATGGACTTTAATGCTTCACTACGCAAAGCCGTGAAGACTGGTACCGTATTTCTGGGCCAGAACAAGACCCGGGAATGCATCGAAGAAGGCAAGGCCAAGCTTGTCGTGATGGCTAAAAACAGCCCTGAAACTGTCAAAGACCTCGTGAAAGAGTCTGACATCCCTGTCTACGTCTACGATGGTTCGAGTGTCCAGCTCGGAAAAGCCTGCGGTATGCCGTACGTCGTCAGTGCGCTTGCCGTGATCGAACCCGGTGAATCCGATATCCTGAATGTTGCGAGAGTGTAGATGATGCCACAGGTTGTGCTGACTGAGGAGTGTATGCGTCTTATCTCCCAGTTCGAGAGTCTTACCGGCGCAGGCAGCCGCGATTGCATCGTTGATAACCGTAACGAGCGCATCATCTTTGTGATCAATCCCGGCGATATGGGTCTTGCCATCGGCAGAGGGGGATCAAGCATCAAGAAGGCTTCTGATGCGTTAGGAAAGCGGATTGAAGTCGTGGAGTATTCTCCGGATCCGGATCAGTTCATCCGGAACTGTTTCCTCCCTGCGCATGTCACCGATATCGACTTCGTAACCGATGCGGAGGATCAGCCGATCGCCCGCGTGGAGGTCCGTGATGAGGATCG
>JAAYND010000192.1 GCA_012521035.1 Methanomicrobiales archaeon | reverse complement strand
TATATGGGCTCTCGACCACCAGTCTCTTCCTGTACATGGGGGTTATACGGAGGGAGCCAGCATACTCCAGAGATGATTTCGCATCCGACGACTGGATCGGCGTTGACCTCAACACCACCGGCCACGTTGCCGTCGTCGCTCACCCGGTGAGCGGGGGCGTGGTGATGCTCGGCGATATATCGGGATACCCCGACCGCGAACGCGCCAACCAGAACCAGAAGATCGCAAAAGAGATCGTAAAGATGGCCCGGCAGCTCTGGTGCGGCATCAAACTCGAAGACCTCACGGGCGCAGGGTTTGCAGGCCGGAAGAAGCATGGCATCCCTCTCGCGTTCTCCCGGCGGGAAGGATCGTTTTACCACCTCCAGAAGCTGATCGAGGAGAGAGCACAGGGCGCCGGGGTCAGGATCGCCTACGTGGATCCGGCGTTCACGTCCAGGTGCTGCAACCGCTGCGGCAGACCCGGTACCCGGAGAGGCAAGAAGTTCTCCTGCCCGGCATGCGGGTACTCCGGAGATGCCGATGCAAACGCGGCGCTCAACATAGCGTCGGCACCGGCGGTGGGAGTTTCATGATACCCGGACGCCTCCTGTAGCTCCTGCGTTGTTCAGTGCCGGGTGCCGGCCGGCCGGGGAGATCGACTCACCTTGCGAGTCCTGCCCGGATATGTCGCACCGTCTCAGGATACTGTCGCAGGAGGGCATCCCGTTCCAGGTTCTCCCTGACGATCCACCTGACATCATGGTCATCGAGGGTTGCGAGCTGGCGGAGGTACTCAAACCCCACCCCGGGCAGGGCCATAACGACCTGGCTGAGGGTATACCCGAGCACCTTCCTGAGGGCCACAAATCCCTCTGACTGGCGTTCCCCCGCCGTGTAGATCCGGATCAGGATCTTGCGGTGCAGCTTTAGCGCCGCCTCGGCCAGCTCTGGTTCCTCATGGAGGCCAGACTCCACAATCCCGGTGGCCGCCGCCCGCATGGGGAGCCACGATCCGGACTCAACCCACCCCTCCAGTCCGGCGACAGTCACTTCCTGCCGGGCAGCGAGGAGATCGCGAACCCCGAGCGTCACCCCCTCCCGCACCCACGGGCGGGGGTCGAGAGAGGCATCCTGCAACCGGGCGAGCGCCGCCCCGGTAGATACGGGTGCGACAACCCCTATCGCTGCAATGCCGCAGATCCCGCAGAGCGGGAGAACTTCGCGCGGATCACCTGCCGGGGCGTCCTCAGGGGAGGTGCATGCGAACTCAGTACAGAGATCCCAGAGGGTCCAACAATCACCGTCATCAGCTGCTGCGTATTCCCTGACAACATCAGCAAACGCCAGGGCGAGATCCCGGTTGCCGTGGGAACCTCGCAGCTCGCTCTCCGCAACCAGCCAGGCCATAAGATCCCCGGCATTCCCGGTTGCAAGGAACCCTGAGAGTTGCCGGGCGATCTCCCGGATATGGGCCTTTTTATGCATCATCTCTTGTAACCAGATCCTCAAGATAGAGTGATCCGGGAACGAAAATAATTGATCGCTACCGGGCGATCAGGGTAGCAACAAAGGCGTCCAGTGCTGCATGAACATTCTCACCATTATGCGCGGAGATGGGATAGACCGTCTCTCCCGGTATATCCCGGCTGATAGCCCCGGGAGCAGCGTCAGTACAATCACATTTGTTCGCCATGAACACAAACGGAACGCCGAGTTCTCTCAGGCGGTCGTAGAGGTGCCGCGTCGTCGCATCCACCCCTCTGGTGGCGTCCACAACGATGATCGCGCCATCCATCCCCCGCGCGAGGATCTCCCTGACGAACTCGAACCTCTCCTGCCCAGGTGTTCCGAAGAGGTAGATCGCCTGTCCCCTCACCTGCAATCTGCCGAAATCGAAGGCGATGGTCGTGGAACCCTTCCCTGAGGGGGCCTCGATATGGCGACTCCCGGGATCGAGTGCCTGGATAAAACTGGACTTACCCGCATTGAACGAACCAAACACGACAATCTTGAGCCTGCCTTCTGCCATTAGCCCTGTATCAGCCGTAGAATATTTTATGGTTTCGATATCCCGGCGTTCTGGAGAGAGATGGGGTCCGCCAGGTCTCCCCCGAGAAGGTTACTACAACGACTGCATCGCCACGCCCGGTTCCTCCGAAGGGGCAAATATCGCCATAGATAATGATAAATCGACCACGAAGAAGGAATTTTTGCACCGGTACCATACCGTAAATACCATCTGGTCTGTAGTAGAATCTGGTGATATGGGCATGGAACGCTCGGTAAAACGTCTCATGGAAGACAGGGAGAAACGACGGGAAGAGAACCTTGAGAAATACATCGAACAGCTCGAGCACGAGAGCACACCCTACCGCCTGCGGGCTGCTGAGGCGCTGGGGGGGTGTGCCGATCCAAGAGCTGTCGAACCGCTGATAGCTGCCTTACAGGATCAGGAGAACGAGGTCCGCTGGATCGCAACAAATGCACTCGGGAAACTCCAGGATATCCGGGCGGTGGACCCCCTCCTCGCCCTCCTCACCGACCCTGATCGCTGGATACGGCGTGGCGCCGCCTGGGCGCTCGGCGAGATAGAGGACCTGCGCGCGGTCGAACCGCTCCATCCTCTCCTCGGGGATGCGAAGAAGGACGTCAGGGTAGCTGCTGCCGATGCGCTCGGGAAACTCTGCGACGCACGATCGGTCGACGCCCTCTCCAGCGCGCTCGAGAACGAGGAAGAACCTGAAGTGAGGACGGCGATCCGGCGGGCTCTCCGCGCGATCACCGGCGAGATGGATTTCTGATCCCCGATCACCTGTACTCCAGGTGCAGCCCGACGCCTGTCTCCCGGACGTCCACCACCTTCGAGAGAGCAATCTTTGCCGCAAGGCCGGTACAGTGGCAGGGATGGAGGGCCGCCGGCCGTACCTCTGAGAAGTAGTCGACGACCCCCTGCAGCTGCCCCGGTTGCGGATCCTCAAGGTGGAACCCCCCGATGACGTCGGCGATCCGATCTTCACCGCAGACCTCGCGCGCCTGCTCGACGATCGAGCATATCCCGGCATGGGAGCAACCGGTCACGATGACAAGTCCTTCTGGAGTCTTGCAGGCGAGCGCGGTGTCGTCTGCGATGAGATCGTCCCTGATACCGTCAGGCGTGTAGATGTATCCGCACGGGGGCACCTGCTCAAACTCGAACCGGCGCTCGATCTCGCCGAGGAAGACCAGGTTCTCGGTCAGCCAGAGGGGGGCGGCGGTGAGGAGAACCTTCCCGTGCCGGAAGAGTTCCTCGACCGAGAGGTGACACCCGATCTCCCCTATGCCGCCATAACTCCGGGTGAGGAAGGCATCCGGGTGGGCGATGAACGTGGGTTCGATGCGTCCCCGGCCTTCGATGATCGCCTCGGTGTGGAGCCGGATGAGGGCATCGAGACCCCAGGTATGGTCAAGGTGGCCATGCGAGAGGACGACTTCTCCGAGATCGAGGAGATTGATCCCCATCTTCCATGCGTTCTCGATAAGGATGCCCGAGTAGCCGGTATCAAAGAGGATGCGGTTCTTCCCATCCTCGATGTAGATCGAGAGCCCGGGTTCTGCGAGGAAGTACCGATCGGTGAGAGCAGTGTTGTCCACAAGGACCGTCAACTTCATGCGCGGCGCTCACCTCTGAATGCATCCATGGCCGCGATCGTATCCATGCAGGATACTGCGAACGCCGCAGTTAAGAACGTTTCCCGGCGGCAAACCACTCATCCGAGCCGATCAGGCACCATTCACGGGCGACGATTGGCACCGAGGTCGAATTGAGCGAGGATCTTCTGGCAGGTGCAGTGGTTGCCCAGGTGGCATATGGCGACCCTCGTCGCTTCGAACCGGACAGGAAGATCAATCCCGGGAACCAGTTCAGGGAGATCGCCAGACCCGAGCGTGATGTGCGGAGAGTAGCGCGCATATGCGGAGGACTTCGGGAACTGGAGGAGGCAGTCAAGAGACGCCTGAGACGCTTCACCTGCGAAGATCTCCGGCCCGGTAGGTGAAGACATATACGGCATCATGGCGTTCATCACGGCCTTGTGGAAGAGCTGGAGGATATCCGGCCGCGGGATATGAAAGACGGATACCATCGTCTCTGTACCCACCCGGCGCTTCGCGATAGCATCGATAGTCAGGGCCATGGGGGAGCATCGCCGGGTGATCCGGTCAATTCTTCTGGCTATCTCCGGGATATCCTCGCGCCTTGCCGGGAAGATCGCAACCGAGATGTGCGGGAGAGAGATATCTCTCTCCAGGCGTATCCCCCCACCCGGGTTGCCGGCGAGCAGGATCCGATTTGCGCCGATCGCCATATCCATGATAGGCCCGGGCGGCAGGATGACCACATCGAGGGCAACCATATCGGGCAGTTCAGTCATGGATCCTGATGAGGTGGCAGGGATAAAAAATGGTTCCCTGCCGACCTGCATTGGCCTCTTCTCTCACCACTTTATGCCAAAGATGGGTTCATCTTCGATGGGGTTTGTGATCCTCCGGACACTCGCCTCCATCGGAACATCCTCACCTCTATTCAGGTTCTGCCTCAGCTGTTCAAGGCCTGCGGTCACCGAGTCATCCTTCGACTGGATGCCACTCACCGTCACACGGAACGTCAACGACACCAGCCAGCGATTCGTCATCTTCATCTCTTCCCCCTCTGGTGCCGAATGTATCGCCGGGAGATATAAAGGCAGCTTGTGATCAGGGAGTTACCCCGACTGCCCGGGCCTGCCGCGCCCTGTGGTCCAAGATAGTAGCTGGAGTAGAGAGACCGGATTGGTGCGGATCAGTGTGGTGGGCCGTAGCAGAGCAGTGAACCGGGATTTTCACCGGCTTCTCGCCTCACAGGGATCAGACTGTCCCTGCCTGGGTGGATAGGGTGCGTGACCCCCGGATGAGTCCGCCGCAGGCCCGCCCCTATCCAGAAGAGCACCCCCGCTCGCGTAGCACGAGGCCTGGCTTTGCCACGCAGTTCCGGCAGCAAAGGAAGTGACTGCCTCCGGGCGGCGCAAAATAGAGGATGAACCGATGGAGAAGATCGCGTCCCGGGTTAAACACAAGACCACGCTTCATAAGCGTTTCGGGGAAAAAATAGGGATTCTTGAGTTACTTCAGGGCTGCAATGCCACGGTAGTCGATGGCATTCACGAATGAGTCCAGATCCTGTCGGGAACCATCTTCAACACCGACATAGACCATGAACCGCTCATTCACACCAACCCAGGCGGTGTAGGTCGCAGGTTTGCTGAAGCACTCCCAGGAGGGGTGACCGCTGACCCGGCCCTGCCGGTAGTAGCCATCGCTCGTCTCGATCGAGGTAAGCGTGTCCCACAACTGCCAGTAACCTACATCATAATACGCGGAGTCCTGGAGTACAACCACCACCTGTGTATCGCCCCTGGCATATCCACAGGATGCGAAAGACCACTGGCCATCCTCGACCGTCCATGTGGCTCCGGCCGGTTCCTCCGCGGTCCAGCCTGCGGGTGCATCAGGCAGGAATGTCATCAGGGTTGCAAACGGAACCGCAGTAACGCTTCCTTTTGCGGTCCCGGGGGCAGTAGGGGTAGCAGGAGCAAACGTGGCATCAGGAGAGGTCGTATCCGATGAGGTGGATGTACAGCCCGTTGCCGCACAGAGACAGATCCCGAGTACCACAAGGAGTACCGGGAGCATCAGTTCAGGTAGGGATTTTTTCATGAATATCCCCTCAAAGAGGTTTGAATGGTGAGGAGGTATTTATTGTTTGCGATTCTTCAATACGGAGAGATCGTACTGGTTGAGATATATTTCCCACGATTCTAAGGGTTTTTCGGATGACGACCCGGCGCCGGTAGATCCCGGGCATGGATGCCACAGCAAGGCTTTTATCGGATATACGCAGATTTTGCTACATGGATCACTCAAGGAGTATACATGGGGCGCTGATTGCTGTATTCGTGGCAGCATGCATCCTCGGCGCCGGTTGCATATCGCAACCAGACGGATCCGGGGCCCCGGATGAAACCCCCGCACCGACAGGAGAGTACACCTTCAACGAGACCGACAACAATGCAGACGTCACTCTCCCGGCAGGGAGCAAGATCACGATCAGTCTCGCCGAGAACCCGACGACCGGCTACGAGTGGAACATCACCTCGTCTCGTGGGTTGCAGTACGTGAGCGACGTCTTCATCCCGCCTGATACAGGGCTCGTGGGTGCCGGCGGCATGCATACGTGGCAGTACATCACCCCGGAGAGTGGCACCGCCGAGTTCTCTGCGATCTACTGGCGCCCCTGGGCGGGTGTAACCGGAGATGAGACGGCATTCAAGGTAACTTTCACCATCAAATGATGCACCGTGCTCTCCGCCGCGATTGCCGGGGAGACACGCGCTGTTTTACCCGGGGGAGCCCTTGCATGAGGTGCGGCACTCCCGGGCAGTCACAGTGAGAGGATGACCTCAGTGTGAAGATGCACCCAAAAAAGAGTATGCCGGTGTGGACCGGATGTATTCCAGCGTTACGCCTTCCGTTCTCGGGACTTGGGCCGAAGTTCATCCGATCCGCATTTGCGGCAACGGGTTGCGCGGACTGCATTCCGGGCATTGCATTTCATACAGACCTTTACGTTGAGCAGACGTGCTTCAGCTTCGGGAAATCTCGCCATATCAAAAACACCACTTGTCAGATAGGTACTATTCGTTCTTGCTAATATTAACAGTTCTGTCAGGAGACCTGCTCCCGCCGGATCCATTCACGGAACGCCTCAAGTGCCCGCGCACGGTGGGAGATCTGGCTCTTCTCGGCGAGCGGCATCTCGGCGAGTGTCCTCCCTTCGTAGGCGAAGATGGGGTCGTAACCAAACCCCTCCGCCCCCCGGGGGCTGACGATCGTCCCCGGCAGGACTCCGCGGAAGATGCGGATGCCGTCCTCCCGGGCGAACGCGACAGCGGTCTCAAAGTGCGCGCTCCGGTTCGAGACACCCTCCATGAGTTTCAGAATCCCCGCATTCCCGATGGTGTCCTGGACGTATGCGGCGCACGCGCCGGGAAACCCGCCGAGAGCGTCGACGAAGAAGCCCGTATCATCGACGATCAGCGGCCGGGCGAGAACCTCGTAGGCGTACGCCGCCTTCCCCCGCGCAACCTCCCCGACATCGATATGGCGGAACTCCGGGCACGTGAGCGCGACATGCTCGACCTCAAGCAGTCCCGCAAAGTACTCGGCCACCTCGCGCGCCTTGTTGGCGTTACCCGTCACCACCGCGAGTCTCACAGATATCGCCCCCGCAGCTCCACCTCGTGTTCGCGGGAGAGGACATCATCCGCCCCGGGGAACGCACCTGCATACCCCTCGATGAATGCCGCCTTCAGCTCCTCGAAGTTCTCGGTGGTGCTCTCAAGCGTCTGGAAGAAGACATGGAGATCAACCCCCCGCCCCTCCACCTCCGGCGACGTGGACGCAAGCCCGAAGTCGATCAGGACACACTGCCTGTCGCGGATGATCATGTTGCTCGTCGTCAGGTCGCCGTGGACGATCCCGGCCCCGTGCAGTCTCCCGACCGCCTCCCCGGCGAGACTGACGTTTGTCGGCGTCGTGACATACTTCAGCAGATCCCCTGCGACCCGCTCCATCACTATCGTATCAGGCGTGACATCACGGATCACCGGTGTCGGAACCCCTGCGCGCCGGGCTGTCGCGATAAGGCGCGCCTCGGCACGGGTCCGCTCAGTGATAAGCCGGCGGTCAAGGGCGGGGTTCCTGTAACACTTGCTCACCCGGCGCTTGACCACATCCTCCGCACCGATCTCCACCACAGCCTCCGCACCCCGGGCGACGCCCCTCTCGTGCGGTCCGGCAGCAAATATATCGCCCGGTTCGGTCCGCCAGGTGATCGCCACCTCATCGGCCCGGTAACCCGGCCGGATCTGCGACTCATCAAGGGGAAGCGTGACGCCATGCTCAAGCATGATCTTCCCGGTGTATGCGATCATAGCGCCATTATCACCAAGGTACATCCTCTCCGGGACGGCGAACGATGCCCCCCGGTCCTCGCACATCACACCGAGCATCTCCTGGAGTCGCGCGTTCGCCCCGACACCGCCGACCAGGAGCACCTCGTCCTTGCCGGCATGCGCGAGCGCCCGCTCAGTCACCTCGACGCACATCGCAAACGCGGTCTCCTGGAGACCCGCGCAGACATCCTCGAGCGGTGCTCTGCTCTCCCGGGCGGCGCTGACGAGCCCGGAGAAGGCGAGGTCCATCCCCTTCACCGTATACGGGAGCTCGATGTACTCCCCCTGCCGGGCGAGCCTCTCAATGGCCGGGCCGCCCGGGTGCGGGAGGTCGTGGCTCCGGGCGAACTTGTCGAGTGCGTTTCCAAGCCCGATATCCAGCGTCTCCCCGAAGATCCGGTAACGGCCGCCCAGGAAACCGAGAACCTGGGTGTTTGCGCCGCTCGCGTAGAGGACGATCGGGTCGTCAAACCCCGTCGCCCACCTCCCGATCTCGATGTGCGCGACACAGTGGTTGACGCCGACGAGCGGCACGCCGAGAGCTATCGAGAGCGCGCGTGCGGCGGTCGCCACCGTCCTGAGTGCCGGACCGAGGCCGGGCCCCCGGGAGAAGGCGACCGCCCGGATCTTCTCCGGATCGGTGAGCACCCGGGATACAACCTCCTTCATCATCGACGCATGGTGCTGCGCGGCTTCCCGTGGGTGGATCCCTCCTTTCGGCGGGACGTAGGGCGCGGAGTGGAGGGCGACCAGATCGTCTCCGAAGAGGGCGGCGCTCAGGTTCCAGGCCGTCCCCTCAAGCCCCAGCACCAGCCCATCACCGGGCGCTATATCAGGCATAAAACAGGTATCGCTCCGTTGCAAAAAACTGACCGCGGCCGTGACCCGCAGATGAGATGCGGCCGCGACCCCGTATTCAGGTATCAGAGAGTGAGGATCTACTTCCGAAACTCAGTGTAGCCGCACTTACCGCAGGCTACCCGATCTTTGTGCTCGGCCATCAGCACGCCGGGACCACACCGGGGGCAGTGCCGCTTCTTCAGGACGACCGCATCGCCTTTGACCTCGTAACACTCGTATCTCTTGACAGCCATGCTATTTACGCCTCGCTCTCGACCTTTGGCTCGCCGCGCTTGAGCAGGTAGTCTCGCTCCGTCGACTTCCGGCTCTCCTCATCGTCGTATATACGGGCACGCCCGGTGACCTCCATCTTCCCGAACCGGGTCTTCAATGAGTCCAGCACGAGGAGGTTCTCGTTCTTATTCAACATCGCGGCGAGCTTCTCCTGGATGCTCTTCCGCGAGGGTGTCGGGCCGTCGAAGGTGAGAGTAAACAGAATCTCTCTCCTCTTCAGAACCTCGTTCCTCACATCACGGGTAATTTCAAACTCCATCGATATCCCTAAAATGTTGTTGACAGATTTATTTAAACTCTGGTATGGCGCGCAGATAGCGGTCCCGACCACGGGGGGTCACTCACGCACAAAGACATCCAGGATGGCTTCTGCATCCCGCTTTGCCGATGCATCAACGATCTTTAAGACAACCCCCTCACCGGGCTGGCCATAGAGGACGGCTGAACCTGCCGGCGCGGCGATAACAAGCGGAATGACCGCGAGATCCTCCTCACCGTCGACGAAGATCACGCCCGGCGGATCGCGGACCACATCATCGATAGCCGCCACGAGTTCGTCGGTGATCGTGCCCGGCGGGTTCCTCGCCGTGACCCTCCGTGCCGGAAGCAGGGGCGAGCAGGTGCAGGGTGTGCGCATCGTGTAGCCATCGATTATGGCGATATCTGGGACGATGCCGGCACCAAGAAGATTGTGAGTCACCACGTCACCGACGGCGTAGACCGCCCGGCCCTCGATGCAGGGAAGGAGCTCGCTGATATCGCGGTATAGCGTCCCAAACGGTATCTTCAGGAGATCCCGGTGTACCTCGGGAAGCCGGAGCATCAACGGACCTTCAGAGCGTATCGGCCGGCCATGGTGATGTTCATCTTCTTTGCGATATCTGAGTGTTCGGGGTCGATGATCACCACATACCCCGCCCAGTCTTCGCTCAGGTTCGTCGTGCCGCAGATCACGCAGGATCCCCCTTCAACGACACGGTGACACTCACGGCAGACCCGGACAACCTTCTTACGCACGACCATTATGCCGCCTCTTTCCTTCTCTCCTCTTCAAATTCTTCATCCAGCCAGATCGTGGTCCCGAGGCCCGACTGCCGCATGGTAAGACCGATCTTGCTCTCCCGGGGCTCGCGCTCGTTGAGCGAGAGCGCGACGACTCGCGCCCGGACACCGTCGCCCACCGCGATAGACCGCTTCGAGTCCTGACAGACCAGTCGATTATTCTTCTCGTCGTAGTTGATATACTCATCCGATATCTGGCTCACGTGGAGCATGGCATCGATCGGGCCGAGACTGATGAACGCGCCGAAACTCGTCGTCTCCACCACCTCGCCCTCGATCACCTCCTGGAGCGCCAGACGGAGCACCACCGCCTCGAACCTGACGTCATAGTAGACGGCACCGTCGCCCGGGATCAGTTCTCCCTCACCGATATCGAGAACTTTTGTGACCGCAATGAAGATACCGATCTCCTTTGCGATACTGCCTTCCAGCTGCTCCTGCAGTACGTTGAGGATGACCACATCAAGGTCTTCCTCAAGAAGGGGGGGCGGAACCCGCACCTTATCCTCAAGTGTCATCGTATAGTACATAGTTTTTCACCTACCCTCTCATCAGGTCCAATCTCTTCCGCCCTCGCATTGAGACAACGCTAATTTGCTCCCGGAGGAGGGCATTCCGGAGTTCTCGATCGTTCGTCACCACGGTACATCCTTCCCGGCGGGCATACTCAAGCACCCGCTCGTCCACGCTTTCCGCGCTGCTCCAACCCGGCACGATCCGCGCACGCCGGGCCAGCGCCAGGCCCACACGGGCGGCGACGGCGTCCCGGCCGCCTCCCCGGGCGAGCCCCGAGAGCTCACCGACCACCTCCTCAAGCGTGATCGGCTCAAAATCTCCAAAAATACCCTGAAGTTCATCATACAGGTCAATCCCGAACTGGACCGGCATAAGGAAAGCGTTTGTGTCGAGAAGAACCCTCACTCGACCAGAACGCCCATGCCGATCAGTCGCCATCGCCCGCCTACCTGCCTGCTGATGGCGATCCGTGAACCAACCTCCGCACAGACTGCCCGCTTCAGCTGGGTCTCCACCTGATTCTTCCGCGCGTTTACGACCACACCAACGGTGACGGCGGTGCCGACCGAGAGCATCAGGGGTTCTTTATGCTTGAGTGGTTCGATGATCTGCTCGCTATCTGCGCCGACCACACGATCCATGAGCGTAACGTCAAATTTCAGCCTATCCCGGACCGGTGGCAGTTTCCCGATGCGCCCGGCGACCTGCCCGGCGAGAGCATCGCTCTTCGTCAGCGCAGGATCGAGTTTCGTCGCGATACCGAGGAGACCACCGGGTGCTGCCTCGGTCACCTTGACATTTCCGGCATTGATCGATGTGATCTTTGTTGTGACCGGCTCCCACTTCATCCGGTTCTCGATCTGAACCTGCCGGCCGGGCCGGATCTCGATCTCATCGCCTTCCTGGAGGACTCCCCGGACAAGCGAGCCTCCTATGACACCGCCCTTCACATCTCTCCAGCTACCGCCGGGTTTGTTGATGTCAAACGACCGGGCAACGAGTAGCATCGGGTCGATCTCCGGGTCGCGGGCAGGTTCCGGGATGACCTCATCAAGGGTCTGGATCAGGGCACCGATATTGACCCCCCTCTGCGCTGATACAGGAATGATAGGTGCGTTCTCAGCGATGGTTCCCTTGATGAACTTCTTTATCTGCTTATAGTGTTCCAGCGCCTCGGCCTGGGTGACCACATCGATCTTGTTCTGGACGATTACAATTTTATCAATCCCGACCAGTTCAAGCGCCATCAGGTGTTCCTTGGTCTGGGGTTGGGGGCAGGACTCGTTGGCAGCGATGACGAGCATCGCACCATCCATCAGTGCTGAGCCGGAGAGCATCGTCGCCATCAGTGTCTCGTGGCCCGGGGCATCGACGAAGGAGACCGTCCGGAACGGGATCGCGCGGCCTCCGCAGACCGGACATTCGGCCCGGGATGTGTATGCCCCGGCCTCCTCGCACTTTTCACACTTATAAAACGTCGCATCTGCGTAGCCGAGCCGGATGGAGATGCCGCGCTTGATCTCCTCGCTGTGCCTGTCTGTCCAGGTACCGGTCAGCGCGCTGACCAGGGTGGTCTTGCCGTGATCGACATGACCAACGAGCCCAATATTGACACCGGGAATGAGTGCATCTCGCAAAAGTTTTCGAACCTCCTTATCCAATATATAGTGACACTACTTATACATAATCAGTAAGGATTAGATTTTCACTCCCTGCCGGTATGCGTAAACATCCATTGACTGCCCATTTTCTCCCATCCCCGTTGCATACGAAGTATGAAAAATACCATTGACGATTAGCGAATATTTATACCCTATAAATATAGACATGAAAATTGATCACAAAATGTCAAACGATACCGAGCTTTCACGTATCGGGATCTCTCTACCCAAGAACCTTCTTGATAAATTCGATGAGATCCTGAGCCTCCGGGGGTATTCCTCCCGTTCAGAAGGAATACGGGACTCAATACGGAGCTACATCACGTATTACCAGTGGATCTCAGATGTCAAAGGAGAGCGCCAGGGCGTCATCACGATGGTCTATGACCACGATCAGCGGGGACTCCTTGAGACGCTCACCGAGATCCAGCACGAGTACGTCAATGTCATCCAGGCGTCCATTCACTCACACATCACCCACAGCAGGTGCCTTGAGGTGATCCTGCTCCGTGGAGATGGAGCGGTGTTGAAGGATATAACGGAGCGATTGATGTCGCAGAAGGGTGTCGAGGCGGTGAAGCTCACCACCATACCGATCGGGGAGTGAACTACCCCGCGAGCGCGGACGGGGATCTCCCGATCCGCCCCGCGAATCAGCCCCCGCCCTCACAACTCTGGTCGACCCCTTTCTCCCAGACTTCTTTCAGCTGTTGCTGGAGTTCTTCCTCTTCTTTCAGGAAATCCTCGATGTAACTCTCGGGAGTGCGCTCGGCTCTCTCTACAGCCCTGTCCACGCGGTCGACACTGACGAGCTCATCCACCCGGTAGTAGAGACCGGTGCTATCGAGCTCAGCATACTGCCGACCATCGATCTCCTCGACCTGCAGAACCTTCCCGGTCGTGCCGGTGCGAGGATACCGGACGACTGCGCCTACTGCCACGTCATCCGTGTTCATATACGGTAAGGGTACACCTGTCATACTATTAAGGTATCACCTCCAAAATATCCTGGATGGCAATCACGATTCATCCGGTAGAGAAACAGTACTTCGACGGAACGCACCGCTCCCGGTCTCCTGAGGAGACGTATGCTGCCATTGAACCGTTGATGGCAGAGATCGGTGTATCCGAGATCATCGATCTCACCCCTCTGGATCGTCTCGGGATCCCGGTCTTCTCGGCGATCCGCCCGGGAGCGGCCCGGGGAGCTGCCCGCGTCCACGCAGGTAAAGGAAAGGAACCCATCCATGCCCGCGTATCGGCCATGATGGAGGCACTGGAGCGGTACTGCGCCGAGTACCGGGGCGAACGGATGGAGTATGCGACCTACGAGGAGATCGGCCCGGTGCGGGCCGTGCACCCGGAGGATCTGATCATACCGCGAAGACTCGAACAGGGGGAGAAACTTCACTGGACGCCGGGATGGGATATACTGAACGATGAGGAGGTCTACGTCCCGAGTAACGCCGTCTTCCACCCCTATGATTCGCTCGGCATGGCCATGCCGCTCTTCCGGAGCGACTCAAACGGCCTTGCATCAGGAAACGTCATGGAGGAGGCGATCCTGCACGCGCTCTTCGAGGTGATCGAGCGAGATGCGCTCAGCATCGCAGAGCAGAGACGCGATATGGGTCGCCGCCTCTCCATCACAAATGATTGCCCCGCACGACAGATCCTCGATCGATTCCAGGATAACGGGATCGATATCCACCTCTGGCTTCTTGATGGAAAGACCCCCATCCCCACCGTCGCTGCCGCCGCAGACGATACCGTCACGAAGGATCCCGCGATGATCGTCATCGGGTCGGGGACACACACATCCCTTGAGATCGCGGCACTCCGCGCCCTGACCGAGGTCGCCCAGAGCCGGGGGAGCTACCTCCAGGGGGGCCGGGATGACCCCCGGCGGGAGATGGTCCTCAGGAAGGCAGGGTATGAGCGGCTAAAGCGGATCAACCGGATGTGGTTTGCAGACGCAGAGACCGTCGATGGCGGGGATATCCCTGACCTGAGCACCGACCGGTTCGATCTCGACATACAGCGGACGCTCCAGGAGGTCAGCCAGCATACCGATCGGGTATGCGTCTGTGACCTCTCACGGACCCCTATCCCGGTGGTGCGCGTCGTCGCCCCCGGGTTTGAGGTCTCGTATATGGACCCGGACCGGCGGCGTCCTGCACAGGGGTGAGGGGGGCCGCGGGGTCAGAGTACCCACCGGACCCGGACGCCCCATGCGGGTCGCGCGCGATTGACCCTCCACCTCTTTCACGCGAAGGCGAATTTGGGGGAGGAGATCCTCCTTCAACAGAACTCGACTTTTTTCAGGATCTCCACAACCCTCTCCGTGCTCCGGTGCGGGGTCTGTTCGTTTGCGACGGTAAACTTCCCGCCCCGCAGAGCAGCAAATATCGCCTCGATCGCTTTTCCGTGCGACGGACCGTATCCACCCTCAAGCGTCAGCGCGAGGGGCATACCTGTGCCTTCGATCAGCATCCGGGTGAGGACGCCATAGTCTTCAGGGTTGAGGTTCATCTGCCCGCGTTCATCATCGACGAGGGCATCCTGTCCTGCCGAGATGATCAGGACATCGGGCCGGAACCGGACCAGCGCCGGGATAAATATCTCGTCAAAGACGAGGCGGTAGTCAGCGATTGTGGAGCCCACCGCAAGGGGGGCGTTGAGGGTGTAGCCCCGGCCGGCTCCGGTGCCGATCTCGTCCACCCACCCGGTCTTCGGGAAACTATCCTCCTCGTGCACCGAGCAGAAGAGAACCCGATCGCTCCCGTAGAAGATCGTCTGCGTGCCGTTGCCGTGGTGCAGGTCCCAGTCGAGGATCGCCACCCGGTCGACCGATTCGAGCGCTTTTGCCGCCGCGACAGCGGCGTTATTGAATATACAAAATCCCATCGCCTGGTCGGGGCCGGCGTGATGTCCGGGTGGGCGGACGAGGGCAAACGAGTGTTCACCATCGAGCGCGCGCTCCACCGCTACATAGGTCGAGCCGGCAGCATACAGGGCCGCATCGAACGAATGGCTGGTGACGTAGGTGTTCGGATCCAAAAAACAGGTTCCCCGCGCGACCTCCTGTATCCACCGGACATGTTGCGGGCGGTGGACCCGCTCCAGATCATTCACGGAAGCACGGACCGGGGCATGCCACTTCACATCATAAGGAACCCCGGAGAGGACTATCCGTAACCGGGAGCCCCCCTCGGGGTGGAGTTCCATATCGTGCCTGGCAAAGACGTCACCGTAAATGACCGAGCAATGCATCCTCTATCAGTTGATGGTTCTCCCCTGCTGGATATCTTCTTCGGTGACATCAAACGTCTGCCCGGTGCCCGCGATCCGGTAGGGACCGGTCGCCCTCACCTCGCCCGACCATCCGGACGTCGCATACGGGACGATAAACTCACCGCCTGTGCTCTCCTGGCGGTAGGTGAATGCCCGGCCGGTGTTCGTGACGATGGGGAGTTCGATGATGCCGTCACCCCTGATGTGAGCACCGGGCACATACTCAAATATCTTGACGGCTTTCAGGTCTGGCCCGCCTGCACCGACGTTCCTGAATATGTTCATGGGGCTCTCGTGGACGAGTCGGTAGTGCTGGAGCGCCGGCACCCTCTCGACCGGGTTGAGGATCGAGTCTCCCCGGTATTCGTAGTAGAGGTTCAGTAGCGTCGCAGCAGATCCCGCCGGGGCCTTCCTGTTGTACTCCTCCACCGCTGTCGCAGCTTCAGCGGCGTCCATCTGCTCCAGGCGCGTGACGAGGGGGAGGGAGTTATTCACGGTTCCAGGTTTGCGGTACTCGACGTAGAGAACCTCTGACCTCGGATCAGTCATGGATCCATCGAAGTTGTGGAGGCGGGAGACCATCGTCAGGTAGTAATCCTGCGTGTAGAACGGCATCGCCTGGTAACTCGTCGAACCTGCGCTCTCGGGGAGGAGGAAGTGCGGCTGGAATGGTGTCGCCTGTAACTCCTGATCCGCCCACGTCGCCGGTGCATGGAACTTCCCGGTGACGACCTGGTAATCGGTAACGACGTAGCGTGTGCCGATGTTATCGAGGATCTGGTTTGCAGGCGCTTCGGAGGTTGATGTGAGGTAGACCGCAGAGCCGTTCGGGCCGGCTACCCCGTGCTGGAAGGGGTTGTTGTTCGGTATCCGTTTTGATATGAATGTGATCCAGTGGCCGTAGTCCCACCAGGACATGACACCGTAGGACTCCTCGGGATAGGTGAAAGTATCCTTGTCGTAGATAGCGTAGTAGTCGACACCGGGGTCGGGAGTGTTTTCACCCATCCACTCGAGGGCCTCCATCCATTGTGAGTCCATACCTGAGTACTTCGCACCGGTGGCAAGAGCTATATTACCCATGAGGGACGTCCCGGCAAAGAAGAGAGTAACAGCAACGACCACAACGAAAACCCCTGTTTTGAGGTAATCAGGTTGATCTCGTCGGGATGTCCGGGCTTTCCGCGAATCAGGAGATCTACCACCCTTTCTGGTTTTTTTTGCCGGCTCTTTCTGCTTCTTAGCAGTCGCTGGAACGGAGGACACCTCGCCCCCATCTCCCGGACGGAGGAGGCGCGCAACATCCCGCCAGGTCACATCTATGACCGCCCCTGCAAAGATCGCGGCAAGGAGCGCGATGTTTGCTGCGAGGTAGTACTCATAACGTACGTGCGCAGCCGTCGAGGCGAGGATAATCACCGACCATATAAGGACAAAAACATAGGATGAGTTCACTCTCTCACGACACCACCAGATCAGGGTGGCAGCTCCGCCGGCCGCGAGGACGAGACCCCAGTGAAACGCCATCCAGGCACCTTCAAATGACCAGGCCCGGGCTTCCTGGACGGTCGTGGTGGTTGCAGATTCTCCAAAGAACTGGATAAGATTCGCTATCAGGAGGTTGTAGATATCCGGTAGCGCAACGAAGAGGAACGCGACACCGATGACCATGAGGCCCACAAGCGTAGCCGGGAAGAAGTACTTTGGCCGCCCCCGGAGAAAGACCGCAAGCGCATAGAGGGCGATAGTCCCAGCGATGAGAGCAGCATATGCGATGACATGACCGACGGTGTAGAAGACAAGGCTGAAATCGGCGTGCGGGAAGCCAAATGCCATTATCCCGGCGATCACAGTGCCGAAGGTGACGATGTTCACGAAAACCAGATAGTCGCTCGGTCGATCCTGGAAAAAGTCAAGGATGGACTGGACCAGGGTAAAAGCTGCCACGACAAGCGCGAAGAGAACCATCGTCGGCATGTTGAAAAACCCGAGGAGGTATGCAATCCCGGCAAGGACTGCTGTTATCCCCGGCACCTTCAGGGCATCAAGATTTTTTTGAGAGAATGATATATCGCGTGCAGCAGATAGCGCTACGATATAGACAAGAACGAAGATCGTCGAGAAGAGCGTCTCCGTAATATGATGATCAACGAAACCAAAGAGAGATCGGTATGCATAGTTGCTGCCGATGACTGCAATCAAGCCCGCCGCGATGAGACCGGTCTTCCAATCGGCAATCTTCCTTCCGAGCAGGTAGATGACCGGCACCATCGCTGCGGCCATCAGTGGCGGAACCCAGGATGCTACCACCATAATCTCAGGGCGTGTCGATGCGCCGGTGAGGAGACAGAGCACTGCTGCGATCTGGGCAAAGAGCGGTCCCCAATGGATGTCGTCACCTGTCGGATAGAGTGTCATCGCATCGAACCAGGCGTAGCCAGGGAAATTTGCTACAACTTGTTCGACCTGGCGAACCTTATACCAGGGATCGTTGCCGAGGAGATTGACACCTTCAGAGGTCACTAGGCCTTCCGAAGGGATGCCCCGCGTCCAGAACGTGAGCAGAGCGAGCAGAATGATGATACCAATGATTATATATGGTTGGTATTTCTTGAGATCTACGTGGACCATCTGACCCTCCTTGTTACGGAATTGTTTCCCTTTAAACCTAATAACCTTGGTGTATTCAGAATAAAAGAGAACCTGAGTGTTATTCAGGGTTTTTCGCCACCCGGTAAAAGATCTCTTCAAACGCCCCTGCTTTCTTCTTCCAGCTGTGCTCCTCCATCCCGGCCGAACAATCCCCTGGTGAGACATAAGCCAGCTCATCGATTCTCGCCAAGAACTCTCCTCTGTCCCGGTAAACAGCTATATGGTCTCCACCCATCCTGAGCATATCGGGGATGGGAGTTGAGAGGATCGGCTTACCACAGGCTGAGTACTCGAAGTACTTGTTTGGGAGAGCGATATCGACCCACTGAGGAGGAGAGAGTGGAATGAGGCAGATGTCCATCAGAGCGATGCAGTCGGGGAGGGCGGAGTAATCGACGGCCCCGGTGAAGTGCACCTGTTGGGCGATCCCGATATCACCTGCGAGGACACGGAGCTCGTCCAGGTAGTCGGTGAAGAGCGAGCCTCCGACGATCAGGAGTTCTGCGTTCTCACGTCGTGCAAGAACTTCCGGGAACGCCCTGATCACTTCATCGAGGGCGTACCACCGCTCGACTGCCCCTGCAAATCCGAGCACGAATGCATCAGGAGCGATCCCGAGGGTTGAACGCATATCTGCACCGTCTATGGGGCGGAAGAGATCAGTGTTGACACCGTTTGTGATCAGCTCCGCCTCGTAGCCATAACCCCGGAGTTTCTCGACGAGACCGGGCGAGACGGTCGTGATGACGTCACTGTGGTCGAGGTTGTAACGGGTTATGGCGAGGACACCCTCCCGGAGAAGCCACCGTATGGCCGGGTTTTTGTAGTAAGCGGCGGCGGAATCCGGGAACCAGTCTTTGAGATCGAAGATCACCGGCACGTCATACTTTTTTGCTGCGCGGACCATCGCCGTTCCCGCGAGGATGTGGGCGCCGACGACGACGTCGATGTCGTGATCGCGGATGATGTTACTGATGACCCGGTAGTGGCAGGGCGCGTTCAGAACATAGTGGAGGAAGGGACTCTCGACCGCGAACTGCGTTGCCTCGTGGACATGGAGAAGGGTTTCTCGCTCCTTTCCCCGACTGACATGGAAGTGAGGGACGTGGACCTCATGCCGGGCCGCGAGCTCCTCGAATATGTTGTGGTGCCGGGATGGAATCGGGTGGTGGATGTAGTCCTGGGTGGAAACGAGGAGGACATTCATTGAGCTTGCGCTCTTGCGATCGATTCGAAGTAATTAAAGGTGATCCTGGTTCCCCTATAACACAGAGATATACTGTCTCATGAGGATAGGGATCTGGTGGAGCTCCCGGTCAGGGTATTAGCTTATTTAGAAGGGGGACCACGATTCGCCGATTATGCTGGTCTTTTGTGGACAAACAAAGCCTGCTCCCACAAATCAGGATAAAAAAGGTGGTTACCCGGTCCCCACCTTGTTTGATGTGCTCTCCCAGACCCGCATGTCTTTTCCAAGGTTGAACAACCCCTTTATCAGGTAGATCTGGTTCGTAGCAAATGAGATAATCGTGCTGTCCCTCCAAAAGTAGCCGATCAGGGTGAAGAGAACAAGTGCCCCGATAGCAAGGATTGGAGATGCAAGCGAAAGCCCGATCACAAAGAGAGCGCTACCGGCAAAAAAGAGGGCAGGCGTCACAAGATACATGCAGATCCTGAGCGGGTAGAAGAGCCGCGAAAATGGGCGTGGTAACCTCAGGAGATCAAGGTTTGATATCGTCGCTTCAATCAGGTGCGTCGCCCGTCGGGTCTTCTGGCGATACTGTCTATGGAAGTCAGGCGGCACATCCTCGTATACGAAGGCACCAGGCTCATACACCGCCAGGTACCCACGTCTGATCGCCTCAAACGCCGTGTTTGCATCATCAGCCCCACGCCGGTCATCAATCCGCATCACTCGGTCGCGCCAGAACGCGACGAGCGCACCGTTGAAAGCATAGGTAGAGTCGACGGCGCTCTCCCAGCTACACATCCGCCCGTAGTAGTTCCGGTAAGCTCCTTCCATCTGCGCTGGATGAGAACCATCACCAGGAAGAGGATGAAGGTCACCACAGACCGCTGCGATACGTTCATCGCTGACAAGCCTGGCGATGAGGCGCTCAAGAGCTTCACGCTCGAAGAAGACATCTGCATCCGTGGTGACGACAATCGGGTAGCGTGCCATTGAAATTGCTTTGTTGTACGATCGATTTGTACCCAACCGCTCCATGTTCTCGACGATCCGATGATCAATACCGGCTTTCCAGAAAGCCTCCTGTGCAAGCGCTCTGGTGTTGTCGGAGGAGCAATCGTCCACGAAGATCACCTCATACCGATCCACCGGATATGAAGATGCGAGGATGTTTTCGACCCGCTCCTGGATAACGGCCTCTTCATTGTAAGCGGATATAACAATGCTTATCATAGGGTACTCACCGAGTGCCGGTGGCTCCTCCAGCTTCCTCCCGATGTTGATCCCGATAAAGAAGACGATATAGGGTACGACCGAAATTACAAGAAGCGCCAGACCGATCCAGAGAAGCATGAAATTAATCTATAGATCAGGTATTTATCGCTTTGGGATAAAAAAAACAGGCTCTCCCATTGTGCCTTAATTTTTGGGATTACAATACACATCTCAGCTTAAAGAGGAGGGAGATGCTGCAGAACATATCGTAGATGGTAAGTACCAAATCGTGGATATGAGGCAGTAAATCAAAACCCCTCCACTTTAAAGCCAGATACTATGCACCATTAGAGAGAGACAATTCCCCGGATCGCCCCACACATATACTCCAGCTCCTCATCACCCACCCCGGGATGGACCGGCAGGCTCACGACCGACACCGCGAGATCTTCCGATACCGGGCACGAACCACGCTCACCCTCATACACCGGCTGCCGGCTGACCGGGATTGGGTAATGAACAGCGGTCCCGATCCCCTGCCCCGCAAGGGCGCTCATGAACTCATCCCTCGAAAGCGGATAGCCGGCAGGGATCTTCACCACGTACTGGTGATAGACGTGCCGCACGCCCGGTGCCGCGTACGGCGTGACGAGACCCGTCCCCGCGAGGTGGCGGTCGAGATATCGGGCGTTATGGATCCGGCGCTCATTGAACCCCTCAAGGCGGTCAAGCTGCACGAGACCGATAGCAGCGCCCATGTTCGTCATCCGGTAGTTGTAGCCGATGGCGGTATGGAGGTACTTCTGGCTCTGGCCGTGGTTGATGAGGAGTCTGACCCGCTCCGCAAGGTCGGCGTCATCGGTCGTGACCATGCCACCCTCCCCGGTGGTCATGTTCTTCGTCGGATAGAAGGAGAAACACCCGATGTCGGCGAGGCTCCCTGCCCGCCGTCCACCCACCTCCGCCCCGTGCGCCTGGGCCGCATCTTCGATGAGGAGGAGGTCGTTATCATCACAGAGGTCGCGGACGGCACTGATATCAAACGGCTGCCCGAAGAGGTGGACGCCGATGATCGCCCGGACCTCCGGCTGGATGAGTCTCGCGACCGAGTCAGGATCGATATTGAACGTCCGGGGATCGACATCAGCGAAGACCGGCGTCGCCCCGCACATCGAGACAGCAGACGCTGTCGCAAAGAACGTGAACGCCGGGACGATCACCTCATCCCCCGGCCCGATTCCCGCCGCGAGAAGCGCCGCATGGAGCGCCGCTGTCCCTGAGTTAAGACCGATAGCATGCCCGACACCGCAGTATTCAGCGAATCGTGACTCAAACTCCGTGACCACTGACCCTTGAGCGAGCATCCCCGACCGAATCACGCGGACGACGGCCTCTATCTCCTCTTCTCCGATGAACGGCCGGGCGATGGGGACATCCATCGTCACCGCCTCGCCTCCGGGGGGAGCGGCCGGAACCGCGCCGGCGACCCCACCGCAAGCGTCTCAGCCGGGACATCCTTCGTCACAACCGCACCGGCAGCGACAAACGCCCCCTCACCGATCGCAACCCCGGGGAGGATCGTCGCATTCGCGCCGATGACAGCACCGTCCCCGATCACCGGTGCCTCAAGCGACTCATGAGGGCCGGGCGGGTAGCGGTCGTTTGTCAGAACAGCGTTCGGGCCGATGAAGACCCCATCCCCGATCCTGGTGCCGGTCGGG
>JAAYND010000191.1 GCA_012521035.1 Methanomicrobiales archaeon | reverse complement strand
GATACCACGCTCCTTTGCGACGAACTCCGCGTTCACGATGTTGACCGGTATCTGCAGGATCGGATCCAGCAGCCCCTTTAAGATGATCCGGGTGATGAACTTCGTATTCGGCACCTGGGCGATCTCGCCGCCGTAGGTGACGTCGATCGACTCAAGGCGTCCCTCGATGAGCTGGATAAGCAGGCTACCCATCTTCTGCGCGAGTAGCGCGTAGGGCTCGATAAGCGCCTGCTGCTCGGCAGGAACCATCGGCGCGTTCACCACGTACTTCGCCGGACCGCCCGAGAGAACGCTGATACACTGGTTCGCAACCGAGACGGCGACGTTCATCTGCGCCTCGACCGTGCTCGCCCCGAGGTGCGGGGTGACGATCACCTGATCGAGCCCGATGAGCGGGGAGTCGGTCGGTGGTTCGGACTCAAAGACGTCCACCGCAGCGCCGGCGACCTTGCCGCTCGCGATCGCGTCTGCAAGCGCCCTCTCATCGATGATCCCGCCCCGGGCGCAGTTGATCAGCCTGACGCCATCCTTCATGGTGGCGATGGTCTTCGCGTTGATCATGTGGCGCGTCTCCTTGATCAGCGGCGTATGGACCGTGATAACGTCGGCTTGCCGGAAGAGCTCATCGAGCGAGACAAGCTCAACACCGAGCTTCGCCGCCCTCTCCTTACTGATGAAGGGATCGTAGGCGATACACTTCATCTCCATCGCCCGGGCGCGTTTCGCAACCTCGTTACCGATACGCCCGAACCCCACGATACCAAGGGTCTTCTCGTTGAGCTCAACCCCCATGAATTTAGAGCGCTTCCACTCACCCTTCTTGAGAGATGCGCTCGCCTGGGGGATGTTCCGCGCGAGCGAGAGCATCATCGCCATCGTGTGCTCCGTTGCCGCCAGGGTGTTTCCTTCGGGAGCGTTGGCGACTATGATACCCCTGCGCGTCGCCGCATCAATATCGATATTATCCACTCCGGCGCCGGCACGACCGATGAACTTCAGTCTCGATCCCGCATCGATCACACGCGCTGTCACCTCGGTGCCCGAGCGCACCAGCAGGGCATCGTAATCCCCGATAATAGCAACAAGCTGATCCTCGGCCAGCCCGGTATTGACATCCACGTCGCAGAATTCCTTCAGGATGCCAAGTCCTTCCTCTGCCAGCGGGTCGCTGACAAGCACTCTGTACCTCACAGTTGAACCCATATCTGATTTGACATCATGTGTATTGATGCTTTTTCTTCCGAAATCTTTTATGGATTGATGAGAAGTATATGTGTGGTGCGAGCATGAAGGAAATGCCCAACATTCTGTGGCTTGAGGAAATAAAAAAGGAAGATATCGTCTCCGTTGGAGGAAAAGGAGCATCTCTGGGCGAGATGACCTCCCTCGGCCTCCCTGTACCGAAGGCGTTCGTGGTGACCGCCCAGGCATTCCGCAAGTTCCTGATCGAGAAGGGGATCGAGGATACTATCTTTCGGAGACTGGAGCGTCTGGACGTCGACGATAACGATTCACTGGAGTCAGTCTCCAGGGAAGTGCAGAACATCGTCCTGAGTGTCGATATCCCTGATCACATCAAAAGAGATATCGTCGATGCGTACGCCAGGATGGGTGCAAACGGGGAAGTTGTCGCCGTCCGGTCGAGCGCTACCGCTGAAGATCTCCCGGAAGCCAGTTTCGCCGGACAGCAGGAGACGTTCCTCAACGTCCTCGGTGATGACGACCTCCTTGAGGCAGTCCAGCGATGTTGGGCCTCGCTCTACGGTGCGCGGGCTATATACTACCGGGCAAAGCAGGGATTCGACGACCGTGGTGTGAACATCGCTGTCGTCGTGCAGGATCTCATCCGGTCCGAGAAATCAGGTGTCCTGTTCACTTCCCACCCCGTAACCGGTGAACCCCTGACGATCGTCGAGGGATCCTGGGGGCTCGGCGAAGCCGTCGTCTCCGGGAGCGTATCGCCTGACAACTACGTCTTTGACCTGCGCTCCGGGCGCGTTGTCGACCGCCTGATCGCCGAGAAGGAGATCATGATCGTGCCGGAGGGTGAGCGTGGAGTAAAGACCGTCAATCTCACTCCCGAAGAGCGCATCGCTCCGGTCCTCTCGGATGATGAGGTGGCGCGCCTCGCAACGTTCGGAAAGATCGCGGAGGAGCACTACGGTGTTCCACAGGATATCGAGTGGGCGATCGTCGGTGACGAGATATTCATCCTCCAGTCCCGGCCCATCACGACCATCCGGCAGCCGGATATCCCCCGCGCTGGCGCGAAACCTGCATCCACGCTCGGCGAGGTATTGCTTGAAGGCCAGGGCGCCTCCCCCGGGATAGCGAGCGGCCGGGTCGTGATCGTCCGGGACGTCCGTGACACAAGCACGATCGAGGAAGGTGACATCCTTGTCACCCGGATGACCAACCCCGATATGGTGCCGGCCATGCGCCGGGTCAGGGCCATCGTGACCGATGAGGGCGGTATGACCTGCCACGCGGCGATCGTGAGCCGGGAACTCGGGACACCTGCGGTCGTCGGAACCAAGAAAGCGACGAAGACCCTGCAGGACGGGCAGGTCATCACCGTCGATGGAGAGAAGGGTATCATCTATGAGGGAGCGGTTGAGGCTCCCGCCCCGGCAGCACAGGCGACAACTGTGGCGGCAGCAGCGCCCATAGTCACCGGCACGCTCGTCAAGGTGAACGTCTCCCTCCCTGAGGCAGCAGAGCGCGCCGCCGCCACCGGAGCGGACGGCGTCGGCCTCCTCCGGATTGAGCACCTCATACTCGGTCTCGCGAAAACCCCGGGCTGGTACGTCGAGCATGGTGAGGAGGAGACGTTCATAAACGAGCTCTACACCGGCATCAAGACGGTACTCGATGCCTTCCCCGGAAAGTCAGTCTGGGTGCGGACGCTGGATGCCCCGACCGACGAGTTCCGGAACATGGAGGGTGGCGAGGTAGAACCGATCGAGCACAACCCGATGCTCGGGTGGCGCGGCATCCGCCGGGATCTCAAGAGCCCGGAGCAGTTCCGGATGCAGGTTGAGGCCTTCAAGCGGCTCTGGGCCGCGGGTTACAGCAACCTCGGCGTCATGTTCCCGCTCGTGAATCACCCGGCCGAGTTCATCCAGGCCCGGGCGATGATGAAGGAGTGGGGGGTCGATGTCGAGAAAGCGATCCTCGGCGTCATGATCGAGGTTCCGAGCAGCGCCATCCTCATCGAGGACTTCATCAAGGCCGGGATCAGGTTTGCCTCCTTCGGGACGAACGACCTCGTCCAGTACACGCTTGCGATCGACCGGAACAACGAGCACGTCGCGGATATGTACGAGCCCGAGCACCCCGCAGTCCTCTGGCTGATCGACTACGCGATCAGGGCCTGCCGGGAGCACGGTGTCGAGTGCTCGATCTGCGGCCAGGCCGGTTCCGATCCCGATATGGTCGCGTGGCTCGTCGGGCATGGTATAACGAGCGTCTCTGCAAACATCGATGCGGTTGTACGCATCCGTGAAGCCGTGGCCCGGAAAGAGCGGCAGATCCTCCTTGATGCGGCGAGAAGAAATGCGTGAAGTCGGGTGCTCTGAAGAAGAACTCTTCTCCTTTCTCTCATTTTCGCGGGCGAAGGATATCGGCTACCGAAACATACTGAGTTCTATGTGCACGCCGCCCCACCCGGTCGCGGTACGGGCGCACGAGCTCTTCCTTGAGACGAACCTCGGCGACCCCGGGCTCTTCCCGGGGACGGCCGCGCTTGAAGAACTCCTCATCCAGAGACTCGGTGCGCTGATGCATCACCCGCTCGCGGGAGGGTATGCAACCTCCGGCGGGACGGAGTCAAACATCCAGGCGCTCCGGATCGCAAAGAAACGGAAACCCACAAAATCCCCGAACGTGGTTATCCCGGAGTCCAGCCACTTCTCATTTCAGAAGGCCTGCGACATACTGGGGCTTGAGATGCGGGTGGTGCCGCTCGATGCGGAGTTCCGGATGGATGCCAGCGCTGTCGACGGCCTCGTTGATAAAGACACGATCGCCCTCGTCGGTATCGTCGGGACGACGGAGTATGGAGTGAATGATCCCATAGCCCGACTCTCCGAGATCGCTCTCGACCGGGATATCTTCTTCCACGTCGACGCTGCCTTCGGGGGGATGGTGGTGCCGTTCCTTGACCGGCCGGCCCCGTTTGACTTCCGGCTCCCCGGCGTCGACTCCATATCCATCGACCCCCACAAGATGGGGATGAGCACCATCCCGGCAGGCTGCCTCCTCGTCAGGGATCCGGAGTGCTTCGCCCTGCTCAACGTCGATACTCCCTACCTGACCGTGAAGCAGGAGTGCACCCTCGCCGGAACCAGACCCGGTGCATCGGTGGCGGCTGCCGTCGCGGTCCTTGAGTACCTGGGGATGGACGGCATGCGTGCGGTGGTCGCCGGGTGCATGGAGAACACGCGGAGGATGATCGAGGGGATGGAGACGCTCGGCTACCCGCGCGCGGTGACGCCGGACGTCAACGTGGCGACGTTCTCCTGCGACCGCGCGCCCACCGGCTGGCGGGTCTCAAGAACCCGTGCCGGGCACATGCGGATCATATGCATGCCTCACGTCACCCGGGATGTCGTCGAGGCGTTCCTGAAAGATGTAGGTGATATGGATGCTTGAGCGACTGGTACATTCACTGGAGTCCTCCCCGGTCATGCAGCGCGGGGAGTACACCTACTTCATCAACCCGATAACCGACGGGGTGCCGCTCGTTGAACCGGCTGTCCTCCGCGAGGTCGGGTGCGCCATGGTGCGGACACTTGACCTCGAAGATGTCGATAAGATCGTCGTCTGCGAGGCTATGGGGATCCACATCGGCGTCGCGTTATCGATGATGACCGATATCCCGATGGTCATCGTCAGGAAACGTCCTTACGACCTGCCGGGCGAGGTCGCGGTACACCAGACCACCGGCTACTCGAAGGGAGAACTCTACTTAAACGGCGTCAGCGCAGGCGATCGCGTTGTTATCATCGACGATGTCTGTAGCACCGGAGGGACGCTCCGTGCCCTCATAAGCGCTATAGAACAGGTCGGCGCTGAGATCGTCGATATCTGTATTGTTGTTACCCGAAGTGATGCCGATATCGGCCGGCCGTATAAGACCCTGGTCCGGATCGATGTCTCTGAAGGCCGGGTGCGTGTTGTTGATACCTGTATCTGATATCATCCGTCGGCTCAGGGAACGCGGCGCAGAGTGCGTCGCCCTCCAGTTCCCGGCGGGGCTTGCGCGGCAGGCACCGGCGGTCGCGGCCGCGCTCCGTGATGCTGGATTTTTTGTGATCGTCAGCGGCGACCCCTGCTACGGCGCCTGCGATCTTGCGCTCGATACCCTTGAGTATGCTGACGTACTGGTCCACTTCGGCCATGCGCCGGTCGAGGAGCGCCCCCGCGTCATATACGAACCCGTCCGGATCGACTTCGACATGAACACCCTCTCCCGCGCCCTGCCGATGCTTGAGAGCCGCCAGATCGGTCTCGTCACAACGGTCCAGCACGTCCACCTTATCGGTGCGATGGTAGCATTCCTCGCGGAACACGGGATCGAGGCGGCCGTCGCTCCGGGGGACGGGCGCACACCGATCCCCGGGCAGGTGCTCGGGTGCAACTTCGTCGCCGCGCGCGCAACGGGGGCGGACGAGATCCTCTTTGTCGGGACAGGGGTCTTTCATCCGACCGGGATCCAGCTCGCCACCGGGGCCCGGGTGGTGGCGCTCGACCCCTTCACCGGCGAGGCGCAGGTGGTGGATGCATCCCGCCTGGTCCGGCGCCGTGCTGCGGTCATGGCAAAGGCCGAGGATGCCGCGAGTTTCGGGATCATCGTCAGCACGAAGAGCGGACAGCAGAGGATGGAACTTGCCCGAAGGCTTGTCTCGCTCTCGGACCGTGCGTTTCTCGTCACGATGCGCGAAGTCTCCCCCGCCGGCATGCTCGACCTAGGGTTTGGTGCCTACGTGAACACCGCATGCCCAAGGCTCGCCTACGACGACCAGATCCGGTTCCCGTTCCCGGTGCTGACGCCACCGGAGTTTGAGATCATCTGCGGTGTCCGGGCCTGGGATGATTATGCGATCGACGAGTACCTCTCCCCATGAACCTTCGACAACTTGAGATGCGACTTGAGCGCCTGCAGGGCTTTGACCGGCCAACTGCCCGCCTCGAACAGTACCAGACACCGGCACCGGTCGCGGCCCGTCTCCTCCACCATGCCGCCATGCAGGGGGCGATCGAGGGGCGCCGGGTCTGCGATCTCGGGTGCGGGGCCGGTATACTCGCCTGCGGTGCGGCGCTCCTCGGCGCGTCAACCGTGACCGGTGTGGATATCGACCCGGCTGCGATAGAGGTTGCCAGAAAAAACGCGGATACGCTCGGGGT
>JAAYND010000190.1 GCA_012521035.1 Methanomicrobiales archaeon | reverse complement strand
TCGTGACCGGCAGGTGCCGGCGGACCTGCTGGTACTGCCCGCTCTCAAGAGAGAGGAAGGGCCGGGACGTCGTGTTTGCAAATGACCGGGAGGTCACGACGCCCGCCGATATCATAAGGGAGGCTGAGGCCATGAGCGCTCTCGGCACCGGGGTCACCGGCGGCGAACCCCTCCTCGTCCTCGACCGTGTGGTCGAGTACTGCACACTCCTCAAGGATCACTTCGGCCCCGACCACCACATCCACCTCTACACCGGCCTTGCACCGGATGAGGCCATGCTCAGGCGCCTGCAGGGGCTGGTCGATGAGATCCGGCTCCACCCACCCCACGAGTCCTGGGCGGATATCCTCGATACCGACTACGCGAGATCCGCCGCCCTCGCCCGCCGGATGGGCTTTTCGATCGGCATCGAGGTTCCGTCACTCCCCGGGATCGGCGCCCTCGCTGCTGCCCTGCCGCTCCTCGACTTCCTGAACATAAACGAACTTGAGTGGGGCGAGACCTGCGCCGCCGCCATGCGCGAACGCGGGCTCGAACCCGAGGACGGACTGCATAACGCCGTCCGCGGCGCCCGCGAGTGGGCGGAGGAACTACCCGCCGATCCGAAGATCCACTTCTGCTCATCGGTCTTCAAGGACTCGGTCCAGCTGCGGGAACGGTTAAGACGGATCGCTGCCAATACTGCCCGTCCGTTTGAGGAGGTGACGGATGATGGGACTGTTGTCTATGGTGTCCTCGAACCCGCAGGCTCCCTCGATGGGTTCCTGGACGACCTTGATGAGGATGACTACGAGGTCCGTGAAGGCCGGATCGAGATGGCGTGGTGGGTGCTCGCCGAGAACGCTGACCGGGCAGCGGGCCGGAAGTACGTCGTCGAGCGCTACCCAAACGGCGGCATGGTGGTGGAGGTGACACCTCTCTAATGCTCCGATCCGCGATCGAACGCATTTACGCGCGCTACCTCCTCTGGCAGGTGAAACATATCCCCCGGCATGTCGCGGTGATCCAGGACGGGAACCGCCGGTTTGCCCGGGACCAGGGGCTCGATACGGCGGCCGGACACCAGCTCGGCGCAGACACCACAGAACAGGTCCTCGACTGGGCGTGCGAACTCGGTGTGCGCCACATAACGCTCTACACCTTCTCGACCGAGAACTTCCGGCGGAATGAGGAGGAACTGGCATCCCTCTTCGCCCTCTTTCAGGAGAAGTTTCTCGCCATCATGACCGACGAACGGGTGCACAGGAACCGTATCCGGGTGCAGATGATCGGGGATCGCTCTCTCCTCCCCGATAACCTCCTCGCGACGATCGAGGCGGCAGAGAAGGCGACGCTCCACTACAGTAACTACTTCATCAATGTCGCGCTAGCCTACGGAGGCAGAAACGAGATCGTGCATGCCGCCAGGTCGATCCTCGATGAGGTGAAGGCCGGCCTCATAGCGCCGGGGGTGATCGATCCTGAGACCGTCGAGAGCCACCTCAACCGGGGGGCGCCCATCCCCCCCGTCGACCTGATCATCCGCACCGGCAACGACTGCCGGACGTCGAACTTCCTCCCCTGGCTCGCGAACGGCCACGAGTCAGCGGTCTACTTCTGCGCTCCCTACTGGCCGGCGTTCCGAAAGATCGACCTCCTGCGGGCGATGCGCGTCTACGACCAGCGCATGCACCTCAAAGAGCGCACAGCCTGACGGGATCTCCGCGACCGGTCACTTCCCAAAACGCCTTGCCCGTGACTGAAAATCCCTGAGCGCTCTTAAGAAATCAACCTTCCGCAGGAGCGCCCAGTTCACGTCGAGGAAGAAGAGTTCGGAGTAGACCGACTGCCAGATGAGGAAATCCGTTAGGTGATCCCCGCCGGTCTTGATGACCAGATCAGGCTCGTACTTGAACGTGAGGTACGACTCAAGCAGACTCTCATCGACCGATGCCGGATCCACCCCATTCTCTGCCATCCGCCTCACGCAGTCGGCGATCTCCTCCCGACCGCTCTTCCCGATCGCAACCGTCACCTCCATACCCGCTCCGCTGACCTCTTTATCGTCCCGGTAATGCAGGGTCAGGCGTCCTATCGATGAGATCTTCCGGATCTGCGGGAGGCAACGCTCAAGCCTTGCGGGATCGTCGGTGCTGATGTGGAACATGACGCTCCCGATCCCGAGGTCGCGGCACCATTCGGCGGCAGTATAGAGGTTGTCCGGGGCATCGAGCATATCCTTCTCGGTGATCATGAAGCAGATCTGTCCCGGGAGTGTATGGAGGTTCTTCAGGAGACGCTTCTCATAAAACCGGTAGATCACGACAGCCACTCCAGCAGCTCAGAGAGGGTAAGGGTATTTACCAGATCGTCCGGGGTGCACCAGCCCCGGCGCGCCATCATGATGCCATAGCGGATATTCGAAAACTCAGCTACCCGGTGGGCATCGGTCCCTGCAGCCAGTTTCACTCCTCTCTTTTTTGCGCGCCAGATATAAATATCCTCAAGATCCAGTCGGTGCGGCGATGCATTGATCTCAAGCGCGGTTCCGGTCACGGCAGCATGCTCGATCACCCGGTCGAGGTCGATCGCATACGGCGGCCTTCTGCCGATGAGCCGGCCGGTGGGGTGACCGATGATATCGACATGCTCGTTCTCCATCGCGCCGAGCACCCGCCGGGTCAGGATATCCTCATCCTGGTCAAGCCCCGAATGGACCGAAGCGATCACGAGATCGAGATCAGCAAGCACCCTATCCGGGTAGCCGAGGCTGCCGTCGCTCCTGATATCCACCTCGCTCCCGGCGAGGAGCTGGCAGGTATGCCGGCGGTTGACCCGCTCGATCCCGGCCCGTTGCCGCGCAAGGGCTTCCACGCTCACCCTTGATGAGTGGTCGGTGATCGCGATATACTCATACCCCATGGCATCTCCAACCGCCGCCACATCCTCAAGCGACTGGTGGCCGTCGCTCGCGGTCGTGTGGGAATGAAAGTCTCCCCGCAGGTCGGAGATCTCGACGAGTTCGGGGAGAGCGTGGCGGAAGGCGAGCTCGACCTCGCCCCGGTCCTCGCGAAGCTCTGGCGGGATCGCTTCCATGCCGAGGAACTCAAAGATATCCTCCTCGCTCTCAAACGTCTGAATGCGACCGCTCCTCAGGTCAACAAGACCGCCCGGCTCCAGCCGGTAACCCTGCGCACCCGCCTCCTCCCCGAGCCGGGCCAGGAACCCGGCTGAACCGGTGGCACAGAGGAGCGCTGTACCGAACCGCTCCGTGCCGGTGAACCTGACCTTCACCCGGTCACCGTGAAGCGAGATATCTTCCCCGCTCCCGATGGCGACGACCTCGACCTCATCAATGGTGGCCGCCCCCCGCCGGTAACCCCCGGCGACCACCCATTCAACGCCGGGGAGGTGTGCCGCCACACGCTTGAGCAGGGCATCCGCCTCCGAACGACTCATCACATCCTCCCTCTCGCGGTAGCGCCGGATCGCCTTTCCTATCGCTTCCTCCCGCTTTGCACCAAACCCCCTGGTTCCCCGGAGCCGGCGCCCGCGCACAGCCGCTTCGAGGTCATCGATCGTCAGGATGCCGAGCTCCTTCCAGAGGACGTGCAGGGTCCGCGGCCCCACCCCGGGGATATCGAGGAGCTCAACGACCGATCCCGGGACGGTGGCCTGGAGTTCATCGAGTTCCTGAAACGATCCCCTCTCCACGATCTCGCGGATCTGCCCGGCAATCCTGACCCCGATACCCGGGATACGGGTGAGCGCTTCCTCATCAAGCCCGGCGACTGTGAGGGGGAGGCGCTCGATCTGGCGCGCCGCCCGGGCATACGCCGCGGCCCGGTGGCGATCTTCTCCCGCGACCTCGAGCAACCGGTCCATGAGCGCGAGTCTCTCAGCGACGTCCCTGTTTGTGACCTCTCCCTCCATGATCAATCGATCGACCGTGAAACTATATGGGTGTTGATGTCACACCTCCCCGCAAAGATAAACTGCCTGGAAGTAAAAGAGATTGTAGCATGCTTTCTTCCACGTTCGAAGATTATCTTGAAGCAGTCTTCATGATCACGGAAAACGGCGAGAGATCAGCGACGCTTCAGGAGATAGCAGACGCACTGGATAGTGAGGTAGCGGACGCCGAGGTGACCACCTCTTTTCTGATCGGAGAGGGCTACCTTGAGTGGGTGCCGGGCGACGCCTTCCGGTTGACCGCGAAAGGAAAGACGATTGCATCGGAGGTGGCGCGGAAACATCGCGTCCTCCAGTGCTTCCTGACCGAGGTGCTCGGTATCGAGGAGGAAGCAGCAAACCGGGAGGCCTGCGCGCTCGAACACGATATATCCGATGAGATCATCGACCGCCTCTCCTCCTACCTGGACTGCGATGGCTGCCCCCCGCCCGGCCGGCGTGCCGGATGTCGCTGGGGACAGGATGCCTGCACACTCCTCGACTGTGAGGAGGGTGATACCGTCCGTGTTGCGGCGGTCCGGCGGCCCCGGCGGAACCGGAGACTGCTCGATCTAGGTATATTCCCCGGCGAAATCGTGGAGATCCGGCGAAAACTCCCGAACCACTCGGTCGTCGTCAGGGTGAAGGGATGTGATATCGGAATCAGCCCGGAGATCGCCACATCCATCGTCGTGGAGTCATGTCCATGAGGTTCGCGCTGGTCGGCAACCCCACTGTAGGCAAATCCCTGATATTCAACCAGCTCACCGGCCTCGGTGTCGAGGTGAGCAACTACCCCGGAACCACCGTCGAGCTGCAACGGGGCAACACCTGCTTCGAGCGCGAGATCGTCGAGATCGTGGATCTCCCCGGTATCTACTCGCTTGAAGGCGAGTCCGATGAGGAGACCCTGGTCCGCCAGTACCTGGACCGGCAGGAGACCGACGCGGTCATCGTCGTGGCTAACGCCACGCGCCTCGAACGCAACCTCTACCTCCTCCTCCAGGTGGCCGAGTACGGCCTCCCGATGGTCGTCGTGCTGAACATGGTCGACGATGCCGCGAAACAGGGGCTCGAGATCGATCCCGGCCCGCTCCGCGACCTCCTCGGTGTCGATGTCATCCTGACAGCGGCATCGCTCGGAAAGAACATCGACCAGATCATACCGGCGGCGCTTGTCGCCACCAGGCCATCGGAGATAGAGATCCCCTACGATCACCACATCGAGGCCGCCATCCGGAGCCTCGGGAAGATGTTCGGAGTCAGTCGGAGGGGGAGCCTCCAGGCGCTCCAGGGGTTTGGTGATGACCCGGATCTCCTCGAGGCGGCACGGACGATCGCCGACGAGATCGAATCCCGGCACCGGATGACGGCCGCCCAGATCATCGCCGCCAACCGGCACAACTTCGCCCGCGAGATCGCCGACCTCACCGTCAGGAAGGAGGCGCCGCCCCCCCGAACCGACCTCGATAGTATCCTGACGCGGCCTATCCCCGGGATCCCGATCCTCTTCGGGGTCCTGGCGGGGATGCTCCTCTTTGTCTTCGTCGTGGGATCCTACCTCGAAGAACTGATCGTCGAGGCGTTCGAGATCTTCATGCTCCAGCCGTTTGTCGCCCTCGGGCTGCCACCGCTGGTAGAGGCCATTGGAACAGCCATCATCCTCGCTCTCCAGGCCGGCCTCGGCATAGCGTTCCCGTTCGTCTTCCTCTTCTACATCATCATATCGATCCTCGAGGACTCGGGCTACATGACCCGGGCCGCGTTCCTCGCCGATAACGCCATGCACCAGATCGGCATGCACGGCGGTGCGGTCATCCCCCTCACCCTGGCGTTCGGGTGCAACGTCCCGGCGATCATGAGCGTGCGGCTTCTGCGTTCCCGGCGCGAACGTATCATCGCCTCGTTCCTGGTCACGATGGTCCCCTGTTCGGCACGGACGGTCATCATCGCCGGCATCGTGGCAACGTTCGTCGGCATCGGGGCGGCGTTCAGTGTATACGGCATCGTCCTTGCCCTGATCATCGTCACGGGGCTCTTCCTCTCCCGCGTAACGCCCGGAGAACGGTTTGGCATGATCATGGAGATGGTCGCGCTCCGCCGGCCCGACCCGAAACTGGTGGCGAGGAAGGCGTGGGCGCGCCTCTCGGAGTTCCTCTTCATTGCGATGCCCCTCCTCCTTGTGGGGAGTGTCTTCCTCGGTCTGCTTGAGTTCTTCGGCGTTATGGCAATCTTTGAGCAGATCGTTGAGCCCTATACCATGGGTCTCCTCGGTCTCCCCGGCTACACGGCGACAGCGCTGATCTTCGGGATCCTCCGGAAGGAGATGGCGTTTGAGACCCTTGCGATACTTGCGGGGACCGCAGATCTCGGGTCGGTGCTCACATCCCTCCAGCTCTACGTCTTCTCCGTCGTGACCGTTCTCTTCATCCCCTGTCTTGCGACCATAACGGTCCTCCTGCGTGAGGTCGGGTCCCGGATCACGCTTGCGATCACGATCTACACCATATCCCTCGGGCTCCTTATCGGAGGCCTTATCTACCATCTCCTGGCATAGATAGTGCAAGGATGTACTCGTATGCGACCGGCATTCCGCTGATCGATGAGGAGTTCGGGGGCCTGCGGGCTGCCTCGAACGTCCTCATACTGGCCCCGCCCCTTGCTTACGCGGAGCGCCTCGCCTACAGGATGGCCTGCCCGAATGCGGGTGAGTGGGTGATCACCATATCGACCGATGAACGGGCTTCTGATGTCGCCGGTGCATTCAGAGGCCTCGGAGCAGGCAGGAATCAGGTCGGGATCGTCGATGCGATCACGAAGAGCGCGGTTCCAACCCTCCGGGATACGCCGATGGCGAAGTTTGTCTCAAGCCCTGTCGATCTGACCAGCATAGGGATCAAGTTCTCCCGGATGACGGAGCATATATGGAGGGAGGCGGTGATGGCCGATCCACCGGGGCCGATACCTCCGCCGCTCCGGTTCTGCGTGAACTCGGTATCGACGCTTCTTATGTATACGGGGCTCGAGGTGACATTCCGGTTCCTCCATGTCATAACAAACAGGGTGAAGAAACTGGAGGGGCTCGGTATATACGTCCTCAACAGTGCCTCGTTCGATGAGAGAACCCTGGCTGCGATGAAGCAGCTCATGAATATGGTCATCGAGGTGCGGTCGAGTGATCGGGAGGGGCTGGTGGAACGGGATCTCCGCATAATCGGCATCCGGGGCAGGACGACCCCCCGGATCCGTTACTTCTACGATGATGGAAGGCTGACGTTTGAGGGATGGCGATGACGGAAGGGAGCCTCTTATGCTGACGTTTGTGGGGCTCGGGCTCTATGACCTCGGGGATATATCCCTCAAGGGTCTTGAGTGTGTCCGGAATGCGGATACGGTCTACCTGGAGGGGTATACATCCCGGCTGATGGGGGCGGATGTTGCGGATATGGAGGCGTTCTTCGGAAAAGAGATCCGGGTTCTCGGCCGGGAGGATGTCGAGCAGACTCCTGATGACATCATTGAGTGTGCTATGCGAGGCCAGGTTGCGTTCCTGACCGGGGGAGATCCCATGGTCTCGACGACCCACGCCGATCTCCGGATGCGTGCCGCTGCTGCCGGGGTTGCGACGTCGATCATACACGCTTCATCCATATCGAGCGCTGTCTCGGGGCTCTCGGGGCTCCAGAACTACCGGTTCGGGAAGTCCTGCTCGGTGCCGTTCCCGGCGAAAGGCTGGTTCCCGACGACCCCCATCGAGACGATCGCGGCAAACCTCGACCGCGACCTGCACACGCTCGTCTATCTCGATATCCAGGAGGACCGCTACATGCGCATCGATGAGGCGATCACGATCATTGAGGAGATGGCCGGGATGCGTGGAATCGAGCCGCCGGCGCTCTACGTGGGCATTGCCCGGGCGGGTTCGGCGTGCCCGGTGGTCGCGGCGGGGGTGGGTGCGAAGCTGAAGGAGATCGACTTTGGACCTCCGCTCCATATCCTCATCGTCCCGGCCGACCTCCATCCCATGGAGCGGGAGTACCTTGAGGTCTTTGCGGGACTATGAACCTCGATGACTATGGGGTTCTCTTCGGGGAGGCCCTCTCCCGGACCGGCATCGCTGTCCCGGAGGACACCCTCCTCCACCGGGCAGCAGAGGAGGTGCTTGAGATGGCTGTCGCCTACCGTGATGACGGTGCAACGTTTCTCTCGAGTGATGACCCGGTGAATGCGCTCGCCGGGTTTGCCTACGGGCTTGGCTGGCTCGATGCGGGCTTGAGGCTCGGACTGCTCGCACCGTTCGCCGCCCACCCGCCCGGTGATCTGGATGCGTGCATCCCCGACGCGAAGATCGCTCACCTCCACGAGAAGACCCACCGCTACCGGCAGATGCTCCGGGACGCCCTCGGAATGGTCGAGGCGGCGCCGGATCCGGCGAGCCCGCTTCATGATGGCTCGGTGGAGTTCCATGCAGCGGCGGAGTCCTGGTATATGGCGGGGGTGGAGCGCCTTGAGGCGGGTGATTACGCCGGCGCCCTCGCCCGTCTCAGCTACGGGTATGCATGGCTCGATGCCGGCGTCCGTGCGGGGCTGCTACGGGTCACCGGTGAACGAGGTCTCTTTACGGTCTAGCGAGTGGTATTCCGGGTGTGTGTTAAGCCCGGCCATCAGGTAATCTATGAGGGTCGTCGATCTGACTCGCATGTGCAGAAAATTCCTTTCTGGTTCCGGCGCATCCCTCGCTGAAACGACAAAACCACCGGTTATATAGTAGCTGCACGATACCTTATTAGTTCAATTTCGGGTGATTTTCGGAGAACTGCCAGGGATCTCTGGTGATGTGGAGACGGTCTTTCAGGAACCGGGAGCATGATGAATGGATAAGTCTCAGTGGAAGTGGCTGCTCGTCTCAGTCGGGTTTAGTGCTCTCGTTATGGGGGCTGTTCTGTACTTCACCGTCGATGAGACGACGGTCGGGTATCTCAGGCACATAAACCCCTTCTACCTGGTTCTTGCCGTCCTCCTCCATATCTTCTCGCTCGGGATCTGGTCGCTCCGTATCCAGAAGATGACGATATCGCTCGGCTACCAGGTGGGGTTCAAACACTGTCTGAACCTGGTGCTGGCGAATATGGTCGTTGCAGCGATAACCCCGTCGCAGGCCGGCGGTGAGCCGGTCCGGGTCCATGAGCTCTACCGGGCGGGCGTTCCCGTCGGGGATGCAACCGCCATCGTCATCATGGAGCGGGTCATTGACGGGATCGTGCTCGGGGCGGGAGGGGCGTTTGCCATGCTCTTCCTCGGGAGGTACTGGAGTGGCCTTACATCGGGGTTTGGTAACGTGAGTCTCCTCATGTACGGTGCCTGGATATTCATCTCATTCTTTGTGCTGATCTTCGTCTACTCTGTGAAGAATCCTGACCGCCTCAAGCGGTTCCTGAAACGGATATCATGCTGGATCGACCGGCGCTGGCACTTACGGAGGATCGAGCAGGTCCTGGTGACGATCGACCGGGAAGTGGATAACTTCAACCACGGTCTCGTCGAGTTCGTGAACCACGGGAAGAGTGGTCTCGTATGGGGATTTTTCCTTACGTCCCTCTACTGGTTCTCGGAGTTCGTCATCGCATCAGCTCTCCTCATGGCTCTCGGGCAACCGCCGTACTTTGTCGAGTCGTTCGTTGTCCAGCTCGTCATCGCCGTCATCATGATGATCCCGCTCACACCCGGGGGTTCTGGCGTCTCGGAGATCAGTGCAACATCATTCTACAGTCTCTTCGTCCCGTCAGCGATCGTCGGTGTTTTTGTCCTTCTCTGGCGCCTGATCATCTATTACCTCAATATCGCCCTCGGTCTGCTGCCGAGCCTCTCGATCGTGCGGCGTGAGGTCCTCGCTCGCGCCAGAAGGCACCGGTGATCCTACCCCAAGGTTTAAACGCTATAAAACTCATGTCAGATCACATGACTGCTCAACAATGCCGGGTGCAGGGTGTGTTTATGTCGGTGAGTGAGATGGGGGCGGCGCCGACAGTCATCCTGGATGCCGGGGCTGATAGCACAATACCCATATATGTCGGGCTCTGGGAGGCGATATCGATAAATAACGCATTGACCAGCGAGATGCTCCCCCGGCCCATCACCCACGATCTCATCGTCGACCTCCTCCAGAGGTTCGATATAACGCTTGACTCCCTGCATATCGATTCGCTTGATGAAGGGGTCTTTTATGCGAAACTCCTCCTCAACCAGGGTTCGCACACGGAGACCATGGATTGCCGGCCAAGCGACGGGATAGCCATCGCTCTGCGCTGTCAGGTCCCCATCATGATCGAGGATACGGTCGTTGAGACTGCGTCGGTCGAGAAGGAGGACCTCCCGAGGATGGTGGACCTGAAGGAGTATCTCTGAGCAGTCCTGGTTTTGGGATCCGGTGCCGGCGAGCACCAGATCCCCTCCCCCCCCAGACTCCATCTCGCCGGTATAAAATCATCTGTTTACAACCCGGGTTGTAAACGCTTTTGTACACAGAAACTCCTCTTAATGATGTTCAATACGAAATAGGGGCGGTAACTGAAGACTTAGACTCTCGTTTACAACCTGTCCGGGAGCACAGGGGATCCCCTGCGCCGCACCAGATCCCCTCCCCCACCAGACTCCATCTTGCCGGCACAAAATCATACGTTTACAACCGGGGTTGTAAACACTTTTGTACACAGGAAATCCTCTTAATGATGTTCAATACGAAAATAGGGGCGGTAACTGAAGACTTAGACTCTCGTTTACAACCTGTCCGGGAGCACAGGGGATCTCCTGCGCCGCACCGTACACCTCTTCCCCAATCTCCATCCCGCCGGCACAAAATCATACGTTTACAACCGGGGTTGTAAATGCTTTTGTACCCAGAAAATCCTCTTAATGATGTTCAATACGAAAATAGGGGCGGTAACTGAAGACTTAGACTCTCGTTTACAACCTGCCCGGGAGCACAGGGGATCCCCTGCGCCGCACCGTACACCTCTTCCCCAATCTCCATCCCGCCGGCACAAAATCATACGTTTACAACCCGGGTTGTAAATGCTTTTGTACCCAGAAAATCCTCTTAATGATATTCAATACGCAACCAGAGGCGGTAACTGAAGACTTAGACTCTCGTTTACAACCTGTCCGGGAGCACAGGGGATCCCCTGCGCCGCACCGTGCACCTCTTCCCCAATCTCCATCCCGCCGGCACAAAATCATACGTTTACAACCGGGGTTGTAAACACTTTTGTACCCAGAAAACCTTTGTAATGATGTTCAATACGCAAACAGAGGCGATAATTGAAGACTTAGACTTTCGTTTACAACCTGTCCGGGAGCACAGGGGATCCCCTGCGCCGACGAGGTCGGTCACTCTGTTGCCTATAATGGTGGGGATACATCCGCGGCAGGCTGTGAGCCCTTCTTCAAATGAGGTGGTAGTCGGCTGGTTGGGGGTGAAGAGGCCCGGCGTTTCCGTGAATACATAGAGGGATCCGCCTACATCGGAGGCGCGTGGGGACAGATACGGTTCGCGGTGCAAAGAGCGCAAAACCAGCGTTTCTGAACACATGCCTCTTCCGGCGCTCTGCTCTCTGCCGTTTTTCAGGGATCTGGATATATCAGTCTTCAGATATGGTCACGCCGATCCGGACGAGTTCTTGATCGAGGATTCGAAGGAGTATCAGGAAGAGCGGCTTTTCGGTAACCCACCCTGCATATATCGGCTCGCCCTCCTTCCTCACCGATCCGGAGATGATTCAAGCCGGTCAAGTCCCTCTTGTGGTGATACCCCGGTCAAAACCTCCGGTAAACCCTACCTCGACGTCCGACAGAGATGACATGGATCACTAGGAGGCTATCTATGATCGAGAGAACCGCCCGATAATCCCCGACCCGGGAGCGAGTAAAATAGTGGGTTAATTAGAGCTTTTTAGTTTTTTTAGATGTGCTTTCGCCTCGGTCTCACCTGTAAACGATGCGATATCCTCACTTATCCGGATTGCTGGATCGCGGAATGCTTTTGAGATTATATAGTCACTTTCATAACTGTTTTGAAACATGCTCTGGACCCAAGAGCGTGGCCTCCCCCACCCGTTTAAGGAGGGTGGAGTGTGTAATACCCCACGATTGCGTTCTGCCCGGCCAACCATCGGCGTGGGCAGGCTAAGGTTCCAAAAGGTATTGCAACATACTATAGTGAGCCGTCGCGGTGATGACCACCCGATACCTTATTTCTCCTTCAACTCCGCCATGACCTCGTCCGGGGTATAGATCCTGCCGGCACGGAGGTCTTCGAGCGATCGCTCAGGATCTCGAAGTGCTTCTTCTCTGAGGGGTTCCTCATCGACCGCCATATCCACCAGGCCCCCGATCATCCGCGTTATATGATTCCCGGGGATGCACTTCCAGGGCATCGAGCCGATCCCGGAGCCTGGAGTCGATTCTGACAGCGACGCCTGTCATACAGGGGTATACACAGTATACTTGATGAAGGCTCTCGTGAGCCTCCGGCGCCGGGCTCCTGCGATCGGTGCATCCTCCGTAACACCAATGGCCAGAGCCCATCCCCTTACCCCACCCCCTCCCGCCACCTCGCGAGAGGCCGGCGAGATCCAGTGCCCTTACTGTTCCCAGAGAAGTTGTACATGACCTCGGATCTGGTTTTCAATTCTCATGTAAATCGCATTGTTTCAGGGTTCCGGCACAAATTCCAGACTTTCCTCCTCCGGGATCTCTTTGCAACCTTGTTTACAACCCTGGTTGTAGCTACTGTCACAATCGCTGTCATAACCCCCACATGAAGGCAGTGAGTCATTCTCCAGTCAGGCCGCGCTCCTGGATCCAGAGTATGTTTCAAAATTCTAAAAACCGCGTGAGCATGCGGCCGGGCCTTAAGACCGCCCCTGTGGATGACCTGGGAAGGAGATTGAAAGGAGCTGGCACGGAGAGCAAGATGGGATCATCCGACGCCGGCCTCCGGCCGGAGTATCGTCCCGGCTCCCCATCCCCGAGCGACGACTCACCGCGGTTGAGCATCGCAGTCTTGCAGCCTGGCGGGGGGGGAGTCACACAGGAAGCCGTAGAGATCTTCAACATACGGCCCATCCACTCAAAGGGCAGATTGGTGCGATTTTCTCCCCCGGATTCGTGGCAACAACAGCAGTATCAGGGGTTCAATGCCTTTGCCGTAGAGGAAACGAGGTGGCCTCTCACTACATCTTCTGGTTTCCCTGAGTTGCTGGCACGCTGAGGGCAGCAGAAGGCAAAGCATCATCCTTGAAGATAGACTCACGATGCATATATTTGGCCGGAAGTCTCGCAGAGTTTATCGGAAAACGCGACGCTGCTCCGCCGGAGCGGTATCATCAGGATTGGTTACGTCGGCCTCCCGGCGATGGCACTTTTTTGCGAATTCAGGTTCCTGCAATCGCTTTGTAGCGCTATTGGCCCGATAATACAAGCGCTACGACAATGCCCCCTACGATGGTCCCGATGATCGTGAAGAGCAGGTATTTCCAGGCTTCAACCTTTCGCAGTTCGCTCTCCTTTCTCTCCCGCTCCTCTTCTTCTAACCGGAGCCTATTTTCGGCCTCGATCAATACCGGAGCCATTTTATTGATCTCTGCGCAGTAACTCCTGAGTTTCAAAACCTTTGTGTGATACTGAGTGACCATCTCTATATCAGGTTTCCCGATATCCTTGGACGCTTTATACCGGGGGATATCTTCCAGACAGCTCTCTATCTCTGGCAGGATCTCTCTGTAGTATTCGGGGAAGAGATTGATGATCGTCTGGTGAGATATCCCATCCAGCTTCTGGTATATGTAATCTTTCTGATAGATCCGTATATAATCGAAGTAATCAAAGAGGGCGCGGTAAACGTGGCGAAATGTAGCATCCAGATTTTCCCTGATGTAATCGCCATCCCCATCGTGAAGACCAAACTGAGCGGCGTATGTTCGCATGAGATGGTCAAAGGCATCCCGCAACTCATTTATAGGCGGCAGAAACGATTCAGTAGTGAGTTCTTCTGCATAAAACGCCAGATCCTTTAGAATTCCATAGTATTCCGTCGTTTTTTTCAGGATCTCCAGATCTTGTGGCGAGAGGGTACTGTAGAGATCTGTTGTCGTTGATGCCTCTAATGTCTGCGGGAAAAGGGTTTCGTCGTCAACCACGGGTATCTTCCGTTACCGGGGATAGCCAGGGAGCTGTTTCTGCATTATCTCGCGCTTTTCGTCCTCAAACTCTTCTCTCGTCTTAATACGTCCTAATGACAGCCTTACGCTCCCCATCCTGTATCTTGCTGCCTGTTTTTTGACCATATCCTTGTTTACCCTTATGGGAGGCAACTCCTGATCCCAGATCTCTTCACTTACTCCCCGCACCGCTGACCACTCCACAACATCTCTTTTGGTTTTACCCGCAATGATAGATATTATCTGTCTGCTGACCCGGGTATTAATGTTTTTCTACGCTACGGCGCTCTGCTCGCATAACCGGGATCTTTTACCGCCACCACTCCGCCGGTGCCGGCACCGATCGTGGAAACTCGCCGTTCCTCGCCGGCCGCATCAGCCCGCTACCTCTTCATCCTGGTTGAGTACTGGATCCAGGGATGCCGCCGTAGATCAGGAAGGAGGAGAGGACGAGGGCAGGCACCCCGCAGCCCTTCGCCGCGACGAGTGTGCCGGTCACGTTCGCCTTGTTCGAGGCGAGCAGGTTTTTCACCGACCGGGGTGTGGAAGAGATTACCAGGGATGCTGGCCCTGCCGGGGAAGATCTCCACCGGGAACCGGCAACGCTCCCCCCCCCAAGCGAGCTCCACCCGGGGGCAGTCGATCTTCGCCTGGCCGGCCCGGCCACGAGGTTTTCAATGATGACGACGTCGTGGTTTTGTGATTAAGGTGTCTACAAGGTTTGAGCTGGGCCAGCCCCCAGCCGCTCCCGCCGGTAGGAGCCCCGCTGCACCCGCTCGCACCAGGCCCGGTTCTCCAGGTACCACCGGACGGTCTTTCGAAGGCCGGTCTCAAACGACTCTTCCGGCACCCACCCGAGATCCGCCTCGATCTTGCTCGCATCGATCGCGTAGCGCCGGTCATGGCCGGGGCGATCCTGGACGAACGTGATCAGATCCTGATACTCCCCGAGACCCTCAGGCTTCTCGGGGGCGAGATCCTCGAGGAGGTCGCAGATCCCCCGCACGACATCGATGTTCTGGACCTCGTTATGCCCGCCGATGTTGTAGGTCTCTCCAACCGCTCCTTCTTCGGCCACCAGGGAGAGGGCGCGGGCGTGGTCCTCGACGTAGAGCCAGTCGCGGACCTGATCGCCCTTGCCGTATACGGGGAGGGGCTTTCCCTCAAGGGCGTTGAGGATCATGAGCGGTATGAGCTTCTCGGGGAACTGGTAGGGACCGTAGTTGTTTGAGCAGTTCGTCACCAGCGCCGGCAGACCGTATGTCCGGTGCCATGCTCTGACGAGGTGGTCTGCGCTCGCCTTGCTCGCGGAGTAGGGAGAGCTCGGGGCGTAGGGGGTGCTCTCGGTGAAGAGGCCGGCAGAGTCCCCGAGATCCCCGTAGACCTCGTCGGTCGATATATGGTGGAAGCGGAAGGAGGCCTGTTCATCGCGGGGGAGATCTCTCCAGTAGTGCCGGGCCGCCTCAAGGAGGGAGTAGGTTCCGATGATGTTGGTCTGGATGAACGCCGTCGGCCCGTCGATCGAGCGATCGACATGGGACTCGGCGGCGAGGTGCATGACGATATCGGGCCGGTGCTCCCGAAAGATTCTCTGGAGCCCGAGAGGGTTGCAGATATCCTCCTGCTCGAAGTTGTACCGGGGGTCGTGATCCACCTCCCTGAGCGACTCCAGGTTGCCTGCGTAGGTCAGTTTGTCGAGGTTGATGACGGTGTGGTTGGTGTGCCGGATGAGGTGGCGGATGACCGCCGATCCGATGAACCCCGCCCCGCCGGTGACGATGACCGTCTTCATCTCCAGCCCTCGTGTGTGGTTGGTCCCTGAGTCATTGCCGATCTCCCGTGTGTAGTGTAGAATATTCCCTGTGGGGGTAATTGAAAGCTGCGATTCTTCGTGGACGGGGAGGGAGAGGGGAGAGCGAAAAATAATGCTCCGGGAATTTCTATCGCGGGGTAAGGGTTGCAGTCAGGAGATCTTTGAGGGTGAGGTGTTCGCCGCGATTGTACGCCGGCCGGGCGCGGGGGGAGGGGATACTTCCGGTATTCCAGCGAGTGTCGCTTCCAGGAGCAGAGGAGAGGGTGATGCGGGCGTTTTGTTGTCACCCTCCGGGGAGGCCGGGAGTCCTGGAACCGTCCCGGTCGAGATCCTCATCGGAGTAATGCCGTGGAATCTTCCGTGCCCCAGGGAGTTCTTCCCATTCCTACCGGTTCATCCCTGCAAGAGCCGCTGCCTTCCCGGAAGAGAGGCCAGCACTCTCAGCAGATGCAAGGTGCAGAGCATCAAATGTAGCCATGCCTGGCTCACAAAATATTCGGGCACGGTTCACGATCGCCTCATCGATCAACCAGTATCAGACCTCCCGGTAGAAGACCTCCTCCGCCGAGCTCAGGAGCGCTCTCAGATCATCCCCGGCTCACCGCACTCCCTCCCGGCCGTTTTGCTCCCGGACGAGCCGGGAGTAACATCGCTCACATATGCTCGCCCGGGCACTTCGTGACCGATACACCGCCTTCCCGGCGTTACAGATACTACACCGCCCGAGATCCACCCGAACACGCTCAAACTCCCCGGGATCGAGCACCCCGGGGAGCGGCAGAACCGCGCTCCCACCACCCCGGGAGGTGCCCGCGAGGCCGGCGATGCCCCCCCGAAGGGCGAGCCCGCCGGCGGGGAGGGAGAGCGTCTTTACCATCCCCGGGAAAGTTGTACATGATTCTGGATCCGGGTTTTTGATTCTCCCGAAAATCTCGTTGTTTTCGGATTCCGGCTTGGATTCGGGGTTTTCATCCGCCGGGATCTCTTTACAACCTTGTTTACAACCGTGTTTACAACCCTGGTTGCAACTCCTGTCACTATCGCCGTCACTACCGCTTGTCTCCGCTGCAATGACATCCAGCGATCGGGTGTCACTATCGCTGTCACAACCGCCGTCACTACCACTTGTCTCCGCTGCAATGACCTCCAGTGGCCGGGCGTCACTATCGTTGTCGCTGTCGCTTGTCTCCGCTGCAATGGTATCCAGCGGCCGGGCGTCACTATCGTTGTCGCTGTCGCTTGTCTCCGCTGCAATGGTATCCAGCGGCCGGGCGTCACCACCGCCGTCACACCCGCTACCAGGGCCCCCACCCGAAGGCGGCGAGTCATTCCCGTCATCACCATCATCATCCAGCCAGACCGCGAGTCCTCCCATCCACTCCCGGTATCCCCGGACATCGAACTGGAAGAGGTGTTCGTGCCGGCGGATGACGACCCCCGATGTGTCATCGATCACCGTGGCATCGACCATGCTCACCGCCGGGCACTTCTCAAGCAGCCCCGCGTAGACCGCTCCCTTCGCCGAGTAGCCCTGCAGGATCCGCCGGGTCTGGGAGTAGGAGAGCCCCATCGCGTCCTGGAGCATCTTGATCGTGAACTGCTCCCAGCCCATCCGCTCGATCGTCCGGAGCGCTGCGGCCTCGTTTCGGGTCAGCTTCGCCTCCTGGCTCCCGATCTCCTGGTTGATCGCCCGGTAGAGTTTCGCCGCCGCGTCAAAGTCCGCCCGGGTCGCGTCGATCTGGATCATACCGTCAACCTCGGTCGAGGGGACCTGCATGAACCGGAAGAGCGCGTGACACTTGATCAGGTCAAAGAACATCACGGGGTTCCGGCGGTTCGCAGCGCTTGAGAACTGGATGGACATAGCGTACGGGATCCGGATAGCGATCCTCTGTTCTTTGATGATCGACCAGATCGCCCGGCAGACCAGGATATCCGGGTCGCCCTTCCAGGTGAGCATCCCCGCCTCCATCCATTTCATGTGCTCAAGCACCTCCCAATCCTGCTCGGTGGTGTCGTCGATCCAGACTGTCAGCATCCGGCCCATCACCTGGTCGTCGCCGGGGTTCTCGACTTTTGCGAGCCACCAGACACAACGCTCAGGTATCACGCGGATCCGGAGCTGACGGTCGGCCGTGATGGTCCGGTGCTCGATCGGCTCATGGAAAGACGATGTGGCCGACTTCACGACCTCCTGGAGGTCATCTGAGAGCGATGTATCATCGAAGAGGAAGACGGTGCCGGCCCGGATGTTGTCGTCGTAGTAGAGAGCCTTGTCCGAGACCGTCCCGGTGAGGCGGTAGTCCTCTGGTATGAGGTTGAGCATCACCCGGCAGGCGTGACTCTTGCCTTTGCTGGAGTTCCCCGAGACCGCGACGTGGAGCCCGTGGATGTTCTCGATCGTCTGCGATGCGATCGAGAGGGCGAGGCACTCCGCGACGATGCGGTCACCGACATGGGTTTTGCTGAAGGTGTCGAGGATGAACGTGAGCGGGTCGCCGGTCTGGAGGATCTCAAGAGCACGTTCGCGGTATTTGTCGGGGGGTGGAGTGGGGTTGCCTGTCGGTGCCCCGGCCTTTGCCCCTGCAATCTCGGTATTCCTCGTCGCCGGTGCCCCGGATCCTGATGTCCTGTTCTTCGCCTCCTTCTTCCCTCGTGTCTCATGCATCGCCCGGAGTTCCGGCCACCGCTGCGCCCCGCCGCCACAGCTCGCGTGGTGGCAGCCGGCGTGGATGGCACCGTTCGCAAACTGGATCGCAAACGCGCCGTCCTTGTGCGCCCCCGAGAACGGGCACTCTTCGAGCACATAGAGCGTCCCGCCGTTCCAGGGCTTTGTGTTCCGGACGGCTATGCCATGGTCCAGGAGCCAGG
>JAAYND010000189.1 GCA_012521035.1 Methanomicrobiales archaeon | reverse complement strand
TCGGTATGGATCTCCCGGAGGGCCTCCTCGAGATCGAAGTCTTCGTCCTCCTCCTCGGGGGCGACACCCACGTAGCGGCCGGGTGTCAGCGACCAGTCGTTCCTCTCAAGCTCCGCCCTCTCCACCAGCCGGACCAGCCCCGCGACGTCGCAGAGCCTCGCGTCAGGGAACCGTTCGGTCAGCCAGTGCGCCTGCCGCCAGAAGTAGCGCACCTGCTTGAGCTGCCCGAGAGCCACCTGCCGGGCCTCGTCGGCGGCTTTCCGGGCGCGGGCGATATCGCGGCCGGCCCATGCATCGCTCTCCCGGGCGTTACACTCCTCCTCGCAGGTCTCGATGAGGCGGCACGCGAGTTTGTAGAGGAGGTCGCTCTGCCTGATGAGGTCGCGGCTGGACCCGGCCAGCGGTGCGAGGCGGTCGACCGCCTTCTTGAGTTCACCGTTTGTGACCTTCTGGTTCTCCCATGCAGCCTGCTGCTCCAGGACCGCCTCCCGGAACCTCCCGATATCATTCATGAATGCCGGCATGGCGTCGTCGAGTTCCCCGGCATGATGAGGGCCGGGCAGTGTCGCGAGGAACGGCTGCACCAGCTCGCGCAGCGCTTCAAGGGTTGCGATGAAGGACGGGAGCGCCTCGATATCCTCGCCATCACCGTTCCGGGCAGCAAAACACCCCTCCCCCTCGTCCAGCATGCGCCGGCAGTACCCGGCCACGAGATCGAGATACTTCTCCGTCTCACCCCGGTAGAGCCAGACGATGGCGAGTATGTTCTGCTCCTGCTCGGGCGAAAAGTCGTAGATCCTCCGGGTGACCTTGCGGTAGATGTTCCGGGCATCGATCATCAGCACCGTATCCCGGTGCTCCTCCGGCTTATCGCGGTCGAAGAACCAGAGCTCACACGGCACGGAGCGGGTATAGAAGAAGTTTGAGCGGATGGCGACCATGATATCCACATCGCCCGTCTCGATGAGTCTCTGCCGGACCCGCGCCTCGGCATGCCCGGCGCTGGAGGCCTGGGAGGACATGACGAAGCCCGCCCGCCCGCGCTCGTTCAGGTAGCTGTAGAAGTAGCTGATCCAGACGTAGTTGCCGTTTGAGACCCTGCCCTTCTGGTTGACCCCCGGCAGGCCGAAGGGGAGGCGGGGATCCCTCCTGACCCTGTCCGCGTCGATCTCATCGACGTTGAACGGGGGGTTTGCCATCACAAAGTCGGCCTTGCCGGGCAGTTCATGGGGATCTTCGTAGTAGGTGATGGCCTTCTGGATATCGCCCTCAAGGCCGTGGACGGCCAGGTTCATCTTAGCGAGGCGGATGGTTGTGGCGTTCTTCTCAAGGCCGTAGAAGGTGAGCCTGTCGATCGGGTTCTCATTCCTGCGCTCGACGAAGCGGGCGCTCTGGACGAACATGCCGCCCGAACCACAGGCCGGGTCAAGGATGATGCCTCTCTCGGGCTCGAGGACGTTAGCGATGAGCGAGACAAGAGAGATCGGTGTGAAGAACTCCCCGGCGTCATGGGCTTTCTGGTCGGCAAACTGGGTGAGGAAGTACTCGTATATGCGGCCGAACACATCCCCCGAGACATGCCTGAGTTCATCGGGGTTGAGCGTGCGGAGGAGCTGGCCGAGCACGTCGTTATCCAGTTCCTGGTACTCGCTCCTCGGGAGAACTCCACGGAGGCTTACGTAGTCGTTCTCGATAGACTCCATCGCCTCGATGATGGCCCTTGCGCGGTCGTCACTGTCGGTGAGAGAGACGAGATGGTCGAACTGAGCTTTTGGTTGCAGGAAGATAGCGCTCTTCTGAGAGAAATCTTCCTTTGTCAGCGCCCGGGTTTTACCGCCCCGTGTGGGCAGGTTGGCCTCAACCTCCTCTCTCACCGAGAGAAACCGGCTGTAAGCATGCCGCAGAAATATCAGGCCCATGACGGGCAGGAAGTACTCGTTGCTTGCATAGTTTGAGTTCGCCCGCAACGTGTCCGCCGCGTTCCAGAGTCGTCTCTCGATTGCTTCGATATGTTCAAGTTGAGCCATTGTTAGACCTTCAGTTGTACGGGATCGGTGGTTGGCCGGCCTGCCGGATCAGACCCTCTCCTTGCCTGTGGATAGAGCCGGGGTAGAGGGCCGATCTGTATCATCTATCATGATATGGGTTACTTTGTCAAAAAGTCCGTGCGGCATACTATAAACGTTCCTATTGATTCTTATAGGTCCATATGGACCCAGGTGGTGGTCCTGACGTTTGCACCTTTGCGACATGTTTAGGACATCTTTGCACCATTTGTCGCAAATATAAAACTGCTCAGATCAGCGCCGGTTCTGCCAATAGCTGTACATATAGAGAGAAGCGTCTCTCTCTAAGTACTCATTTACACCAGAATACCCACACAGTCAATGGCACCTGTTCGGGGGTGAGTGAGTCTCTCACTCTCTCTGTGTGTGCGAAAACCGAAATGGTGCAAACGATCTTTCGATACGGGTAATGCGGGTCGGAAATACTGATC